>JAAYMG010000270.1 GCA_012521525.1 Clostridiales bacterium
AAAGGCAGCCAAAGGGACGGTTCTTCTGGCAGAGACAGCCAAGTCCGACCGAAGTGACGGTTCTTCTGGCATTGGGTTGCTTCAAGACAGAAGCGTCGCAAAATTGACCTGTTTTGTTCATTTATCCTATTGACCTGTTCTAAAATCCTAAACTTTATACTATAAATAAAAATGCTCTGCTCGTAGATCGGCAGAGCATTTTTTGAAAAAAGTATTGACGTTGACGTTACGTAAAGGTGTATGATGAAATTGCGGTGAGGCATGAAGGACTGGAGGATGCCAATGGAATACACAATAACCGAACTTGCAAAACTGGCCGGTATAAGTACTCGGACACTGCGATTCTATGATCAGATCGGACTGTTGAAGCCTGCCGGTATAAACGTTTCAGGATACAGGGTCTATCATGCCAAAGAAGTCGACCGGCTTCAACAAATACTGTTCTATAGGGAGCTCGGAATGAACTTGGGTAAAATAAAAGAGTTGATGGGATCCCGGGACTATGATGAACTTGCCGCCCTGAGGGAACATCTGAGGTTGCTGTCCGAGGAAAGAAAGAGGCTTGACCGTCTGATCGATAACGTAAGGAAAACTATAGCTCATAAGGAAGGAAGGATCTTTATGACAGATAAGGAAAAGTTTGAAGCATTCAAAAAAGAGATGATCGAAGAAAATGAGAAAAAATACGGAAAAGAAATAAGGGAAAAGTACGGACAGGAAGAGGTGGAAAAGTCGTATTCCAAATTCAAGAACATGACTGCCGAACAATATGAGGAGTTCATAAAACTTGAAGAGCATCTCTATGAAACTCTTGCGAAGGCATACGAGACTGGGGATCCGGCAGGTGAACTGGCACAAAAGGCCGCCGACCTTCATCGCCAGTGGCTTAGTTTTACGTGGTCCGGTTACTCGAAAGAGGCGCATGCCGGATTGGCAAGAATGTATGTCGAGGATGAGCGTTTCAAAGCATATTACGACAAAATAAAACCCGGTATAGCTGAGTTCCTGCGTGACGCGATCCTCATCTATACCGGAATGGATAAAGACTAAAAACACTTTTGGCCTGATTAATGAGAGCTTGCATAAAAATGAGAGTTTGAATCAGAGGTTTTGCTCAATGTGTACTGCTAAATGAGTGATTGAATATGAGAGCGTGCCCATTTGAAAATATGAAATCGGGAGCATTCTCAAAAGGGAGTATGAAATCGAGAATTCGTTCAGTGAGAGTTTTAAATTAAGAGTTCGCTCATTGAGCTGGATTTATGATACTGTTCACGAGATCCCTCATATTGTATAATCCGGGTTTCTGTTCCGCAATAAACTTTGCCGCCTTTACCGCACCGTTGGCGAAAATCGATCTGGACAGGGCAGTATGCCTGATTTCAATCAATTCGTCGTTGCCTGCAAAAAGTATTTCATGGTCTCCTACAATAGTGCCTCCGCGAAGAGAGTGTATACCGATTTCGTTCACCTCGCGCCTTTTGCTTGCCGAATGTCTTCCGTATACAAACTCAGCCCGGTACGGAAGCACCTCGGCGATGGCGTCGGCGATGGAAGCGGCTGTGCCAGACGGAGCATCGAGTTTTTTGTTGTGATGCTTTTCGGTGATTTCGATGTTGAAGTCCGGACCCAGCAATGACGCCGCCTGGCGTGCAAGTTCAGTTATCAGGCATATGCCGACAGACATGTTGGATGAACGGAAAACAGGTATGCGCGATGAGGCCTGTTCGATCAACTCGACCTGTTCTTTTGAATAGCCGGTTGTAGCAAGTACGACCGGTATTTTTTTATCCAGGCAATAATCAATTATTTGCGTGAGGGCTGATGGATTTGAAAAGTCGACCAAAACATCAGCAGGGCCGTCATAATCAAATATGTTTTCGTAAACAGGGTAGGTGAACGACTCTTTTTTTGATATATCGATACCTGCGACAATGGTTATATCATCTGAGGCGGAAGCCAATTCTGATATGACCCTTCCCATACGGCCGTTGCATCCTGAAAGCAATACCTTCAGCATAACGATACTTCCTTTTCTGTAAACTTTTTTAGTCCGAAAGGATTCCGGCTTCTATCATTGCCTTTTTCAGTCGCAATAAGTTGCTTTCGGATATTTCGAACAGAGGCATCCTGAGCACTCCGGTATCAAGTCCCATCAGTTTCAGGGCTGCCTTAACGGGGATAGGATTGACTTCGCAGAAAAGAGCGTTTATAAGCTCGGTCATTTCTATCTGGATCCGCGCGCTTTCACGCACGTTGCCCTCCAGGTAGAGTCTGCACATATCGGCTGTCTGCCTTGGCGCGATATTAGCGAGGACAGAAATCACTCCTTTTCCGCCTATAGAGAGGATGGGAACGATCAAATTGTCTTCGCCGGACCAGAAATACAGTTCGTCACCGACTCGCTGCATAACCGTTGCTATCACTGTAAGGTTCCCTGAAGCTTCCTTGACGCCGTTGATCATGGGGTGCTTTGCAAGCTCGCAATATGTATCGGCGGTAATGTTCATGCCCGTCCTGGATGGTACATTATATACGATGATGGGAAGCCCGGCCCTGTCAGCAATATAAGTCATGTGCTTTATAAGGCCTGTCTGCGTCGTTTTGTTATAGTAGGGGGTAACGACAAGCAAGCCGTCGGCTCCGGCTTCACGGGCAGCTGCGGACAGTTCGACTGCAAATAGTGTGTCGTTAGATCCGGTGCCTGCAATGACCGGAACTCTTCCGTCCACGAATTTTACGCACTGGGAAATGGTCTCAATATGTTCTTCGGCCGATTGGGTCGAGGCCTCGCCGGTCGTTCCACATATTATAATGGCATCGGTCCCGTTTTCTATCTGAAAGTCAACAAGCTTTTTGAGGCGAGGGTAATCGATTGAATAGTCTTCATTGAAGGGGGTCACAATCGCGACACCGGATCCGACAAATAGCGGCGTTTTCATATAAGTATTACCTCACTTATGCAAAAATACAAAATCATGTGACTGCGGCTGCTTTGAACCATACTTTCAATTAAAATGTATGGAAAGATATCTGTTGAATATGATTATGTGCCATGACAGAACGTTACAAATATTGCGTTGATTTTTAGTTGTTAATAACTTAAATGTTTCTTCCGGCTTAATCGATATAACCTTCCGCGCAGAGCAGTTCGGCCAGCAATATAGCGCCGCCTGCCGCACCGCGCAATGTGTTGTGTGAGAGACAGACAAATTTCACATCGTACTGGCTGTCCGGACGCAGCCTTCCGATCGAGACGGCCATACCGGCTTCGAGATCGCGGTGAAGGGCCGTTTGAGGATAATTTTCCTCTTCAAAATAGTGCAGGAACTGCTTCGGTGCGGAGGGAAGAGTCAGCTCCTGGGGCCTGCCTCGGAATTCTTTCCATGCATTCTTGATTTCGTCCAACGACGGCTTTCTCTCAAAGGATGCGAAAACAGCGGCAAGGTGCCCGTCTGTGACGGGTACGCGGATACACTGGGCAGTTATGCTTGGAGCGGTGGCATTGACGATCACACCGTTCTGAACGGTCCCCCAGATCTTGAGCGGTTCAGTCTCCGATTTCTCTTCTTCGCCGCTGATGTAGGGGATCACGTTGTCGATCATTTCAGGCCAGGTGTCGAATGTCTTTCCGGCTCCGGAAATGGCCTGGTAAGTGCAGGTCAGCACGCGGTCGAGCCCGTAGCCCAACAGGGGATGCAGGGCAGGCACATAGCTCTGCAGTGAGCAGTTTGATTTTACGGCAATAAGTCCGCGACGCAGTCCGAGCCGTTTGCGGAAGTAAGGGATAACTTCAAGGTGATCGTTGTTTATCTCGGGTATGACCATCGGGACGTCGGGTGTGGTCCTGTGGGCAGAGTTGTTCGAAACTACCGGGCACTCGTGCCTGGCGTATTCCTCTTCGATTGCCCTTATTTCGTCCTTCTTCATATCTACGGCTGATAAAACGAAA
>JAAYMG010000271.1 GCA_012521525.1 Clostridiales bacterium
ACCATCAGGTCATTGATTTCGCTGAACAGTCCCTCTCCTGCTTCAGTCATTCCGCTTTCGAAAACATCTTTTATGTCATCCGTGTGAGCTACGACCGACTGTGTCCTGCTCATCAGCATAAAAGGCCGGTCTATCATGGTTTGCCCGATGCGAAAAAGCGTCGGGATCGGTGTATTCTTTCCCAATGCTTTGAGAAGTTCCAGGTCCCATTCCTGCAGGGCCTGGATCATATCCACGATTTTCTCAAGAAGCTGATATTTATCCGCAGGCCTTTCCAAACAGAATACTTTATCGTAGTCGCTAGTGAGCTTGCCGGTATCCCCGCAGTAAAGCAGGACGCAATCCTGAGAAAGATCCGCTTTCGGAAGCAGGTCCCTGTCATCGAACAGGTATATGTGGCCCCCTTCCAATTTCTTGTGACGTAGCAGCCTTGCCGTTTTTATGCAGCAGGCACCTGCAACATTTTGTATCTCCGGTTCGAATCCCGTCGTATCATCCGCTGTGCCCCGATAACCGGCTGCCATGTTGCTTTCAGGACATCCGCCTGTTCCGGCATTTGGATTTAGCACTCTTATCCCGTGCAGCTTTGAGAGAAAATGAAATATCATCCCAGGTGTTATTTTCACACTTATCCCCTCCCTGCTACAAATTGTAGCATCACATTGATAAAATAGCAACAAAATACGGATTACTGGCAGGACAGCCAGTGTATATAATTATAATCAATGGATATCACGAGCCCTGATGATATCATTATCCATTACGGACAGCGAAACATAATGGGAGGAATTGTATGTCAACACCGAAAGAGAACTTTTTGAGACTGATGCGAAACGACGACCCGAAATGGCTCGGTGACCCATGGTCATGCTTTACCGAAAATCTCCCGTTCCGCCCCATCACATTCGACGCGGTTTCGATGATGATGGGAGGTCCGCAGCCGGGCCAGCGCGGAGTCAAGAACCTGCTGGGTGTGACCATGGACTGGCCCGAAGGCCAGGCCGGTGCGGTCCCGAACATTACGGAGGAAAACCGTGTCGTCAAGGACATCACACACTGGCGCGATTATGTAAATCTGCCTGATATAAGCAACGCCCCATGGCACATCGTTGAGGAGAACCTCGCCAAGGCTGACCGTGAAAACCTCCTTGTCATGGCCCCGTCCTTTACGGGCATGTTCGAGTTTTCCCACTATATGCTCGGTTTCGAGGAAGCCCTTATCGCTTACCTTGAAGAACCGGACCATATGTATGACATGCTGTCCTACTATACCGACTGGAAGATCAAGGTCATCGGCGAGGTCATCGACAGGATGAAGCCCGACATCATCCATTCCCATGACGACTGGGGCAACAAGCGCAGCCTCTTCCTGAGCCCGAAGACCTGGCGCGAACTGATCAAGCCCCACTATGAGCGCTTCTACGGCTACATAAAGTCCCGCGGCGTACTCGTCCAGCACCACGCCGACTGCGTATGCGATGTCATTGCGGAAGACATGGTCGAACTCGGCATCGACATGTGGCAGGGAGTCATCCCGCAAAACGACATCAAGGGAGTTATCGAGCGTACCGAAGGGAAGCTCTGCATCATGGGCGGCATCGACATGGCTAAGATCGATTTCCCGGAACCGGACGAAGAAGCCATCCGTCAGGAGGTCCGCAGAGCTATCGACACATATATGCCTCTTGGAAGCTTCATCCCCTGCGTGCCCAACATCATACCTATGTATCCGAAGGTGGCCGAGATCCTCAACGACGAGCTCAACAAATACGGCGCCGAATATGCCGCAAAGCATTTCAACTGATAATGCTCAGCCTTTCCTATATAATAATAAGCCTAAATCGCGAAAACTCTGTGCCCGTGAGCCTATCCAGGCTCCGGACACAGAGTTTTTGCCTGTATTTCTTTGACAGGTACCCCAAAATATGTTCATACACCTTCGAATAAGGTAAGGGAAGGAAAAAACCAAAACCGACTTTCGGAGGTAATTATTATGAACCGCAAAACCATCTCGCGATCAGCATTATTCCTGACTGCGATATTGCTGATCGGTATGATCCCGTTCACGGCAGCTGCGGCAAACAATGAATATGTCCTCACGTCGATAAACCATATCGCCGCGCTCAGTGCAGTTGATGTCAAAAACACGACTGCAGCGGTCCTTACGGTGCCGCATGATTACCCGGCCAGGACAGTGAACCTTGCAATCGGGCTGGATATACAGTACGATACCGAGGTCTATGCATCGGCAACTGCCACATTCCCATCGGCCGCACCATCGACAGCTATAGTCGACGGCGACCCGATAACGATGACCGTCACCTACCAGAAGAAGGGCAGCAGGGCCTATTACTCAACGGATTATAAGGTCCGGGTCGTGCGCGAGAAGCTTCCGCCCGCATTTGAGGGTACGATCTCGAAAAAGATCACCTTCCCGGGGACCGTTAGATTTACTGCCAAAGACTTCACAGACTTATACAGGCAAAACGGCGGAAGTAAGCTTGTCGCAATATCGATCACCGGCAGCACCCCCTCATTCGGAAAACTCAAAATAGACAATGCGGAGTATGTATTAGGCAACCTGATCAGGCTGAAGGACCTGGAAGCCGGCAAACTTACTTATCAGGCCACAGCCGCGGGCACGGTGTCATTTAGTGTAAAAGCATATCAGTCGGGGGACGGGCTTAATCCTGTCGGTGCAGTCACCTTAACGATCGAATCGGTCGCGCCACATGACACTAAAATGGACATAAAGGCAGCGACAACGCAGAACACACCACTGCAGTTCAGCTCTATAGATTTCGCGGATATATATAAGAAAGAAACCGGCCAGACCCTTTCATATGTAAAATTCAGCCTTCCCGACAAACTGAACGGCAAACTCTACTATAATTACGGTGCTTCCACGAACTATGAAGGCATCGTAACCTCGGGCACAGCGTATTCCGCATCCTTACTGAAGCAATTCGCTTATGTCCCGGATCCGGCCTTCCTTGGATCGGTAGTGATAAGGTTCACAGGATTTACCGATGAAAATATCGGCTTTAACGGAAGCCTGACCATTGTCGTTTCAAACCGGAATGCATCGGACATAAACTACAAGACTGAGAAAAACTCTCCCCTCTCATTCTCGGCATCCGATTTCAACAAGAAGAGCCGTGAAACTACCGGCAAAGAACTTTCCCATGTCTTCTTCTCGCTGCCTGCCGCATCCAACGGTACTTTGTATTACAAGTACGAGTCGGTTTCGAAATACGGTTCATTGGTCAGGTCAGATATCGCATACAATGTCGGCAAAGAGCCGCTGCTTGACAATGTTGACTTTGTACCGGCCAAAGACTTTGCGGGAGCCATCAGCATCGCCTACACAGGTTACAACGTTGAAGGCACCGCATTCAGCGGAACGATAAAGATAACCGTCGAAGACAAATCATTCAAAAGCAAGTATAAGGATCTGATCAAGAAGTATCCCTGGGCTGCCGACGCGCTTCAGTATTTCTATGAAAACGGCATGATAACGGACGAATCCCTGAAGAAGTTCCGACCAAACTCCGGTATTTCGAAGGGTGACTTCATTCTCCTCGTAAGCATGGCATTTGACCTCGAACCCGCTGCCGTTGACCTGCCCGCAACAGGGAAGAAGGATTGGAAAGACTTCTTTGGCAGCAAGGAATGGAAAAAGTGGTTTGAGCAGTTCGACTGGGATGATTGGGAAGACCTTTTCGAGGAATCAGACAAAAAACCCGGCAAGAAACATGATGACAGGAAGGATAAAAAAGACAACGGCAAGGGAAATGGAAACGGTAAAGGGAATGACCCCAAGGGAAAATCGTCATCCGTCTTTGCCTTCAGCGTAAACGGCAAAGCTGTTAATAACGGGAAACTCAACAACTGGCTCAGGTTCATGTGGGCCCTTAGCAGCAAGTCGATGCTGAAGTGTTCCCCGAAATCCGCGCTTTCCCGCCAGGATGCCATGGTCATAGTCTATGAGGCGATGAAAGAGGCGGGGATCACCCTCTTAGGCGGTAAGGCAAACGACCTTAAGGTCTTCAAGGATCACAACAAGATCTCCGCTTACGCACGTGACCCCATAGCCAGCCTGGTCCGTGCAGGCATCGTAGACGCCAGCGGGAAAAAGCTCGACCCAAACAAGAGCATTTCACAAATCGAAGCATATGTCCTTCTTTACAAAGCATTGCAATATCAAAACAAGTAAAGGAGAAATATCTCAAATTCTCTGCCGGCTAAAGGAACACCTTCCCATGTGGCAGACAGTGAAAATATGAAAGCTGTTACTTGATATTATCCTCCCAAAGCAGGCCGCGGAATTTCCAAATCTGCTTTGGGAGGATGTTTATTTAGGTATTGACACGTTTTTAACATCGATTGGCAGATTTTTTCACTTAACAGAAGAATGCAATATGAACTAAAATCTTGACAAGGAGATCATACTGTGTTAATATTAGTAATAATTATCAATATTGATAATTAAGTGTCTTTCAGCAACACGTTATTGCTCTATGTATGATAGAAGAAACAGCAAATACCGTCTCTATGAACGGTCGGAATCACACATGAGGTTTTGATATGAACACTACCAAGTACAGTCGACAGAGAGAAACCATAAAAGAATACCTGGCGAACACAAAGGATCATCCGTCTGCCGATATGGTATATGCCCATCTGAGGAAAACGATACCCAACATAAGCCTTGGTACGGTCTATCGTAATCTGAACCTGCTCGTCTCCCAGGGTGAAGCCGTAAAGCTCTCTTTCGGGAACGGGCCGGATAGATTCGACGGCAACATCACCCCGCATTACCACTTTGTCTGCACCGAATGCGGTTACATTGATGACCTGGAGATATCGGAGGATGATGTCGCCCGAATAAATGACATCGCTTCGGAAAATTTCGATGGGAAGATCCTCGGTCACTATGCCTATTTCTATGGCAAATGCGGATCCTGCAAATAATGCCGGGATCGGTGAGTTAAGATCAGCTTAGCATAGATCAGCATTGTCAATAGTACTATCCGGAGGAAAGAAACCAGCAGCAAATATTGGTAATAATTGTATATAAAAACACCTTGACAATTCAAGGTGTTATAAATATAATAATAACAGTAATGATTACTATTATTAATAAGAAAGGGAGAACGTTATGAAGAAGTATGTTTGCCAAGTTTGTGGTTATGTCCATGAAGGAGATTCCGCCCCTGAGAAGTGCCCGGTCTGCAATGCGCCTTCCGAGAAGTTCGCGCTCCAGGCAGGAGAAATGACCTGGGCCGCTGAGCATGTCGTCGGTATTGCACAAGGAGTCAGCGAAGACATTATAAAGGACCTGCGTGACAATTTCACCGGAGAGTGTACGGAAGTCGGTATGTACCTGGCCATGGCACGCGTGGCATATCGCGAGGGGTATCCCGAAATCGGCCTGTACTATGAGAAAGCCGCCTATGAGGAAGCGGAACATGCCGCAAAGTTTGCCGAACTGCTTGGAGAGGTAGTAACCAACAGCACAAAGAAGAACCTTGAGATGCGTGTCGCAGCCGAAAACGGAGCAACCGCCGGCAAGTTCGATCTCGCGAAGAGAGCGAAAGAGGCAAATCTCGATGCCATCCATGATACGGTCCATGAAATGGCGAGGGACGAAGCAAGGCACGGCAAGGCTTTCAAAGGATTGCTCGAGAGATATTTCGGCAAGTAAACATATCTTCAGAAAATCATTTCATCTCATCAAAAAACTGCCCTTGACAGTTGGAATGACAACTGTCAGGGGCTTTTTCATATAATAACTGCCTTCTGCTTCAGCTGTAAGGGCTTCAAATCCATATTAGTCTCCATATAAGTCACAGTATTATTCCGTTTGCGACTTATTGGCAGGCATATCACATACTTGCGGGTATTGACACATAATATATTTGCATTTATATTTAGAAAGTATAATGTCCTTCGGCACAAAATAATACAGAAAAGGGTAATTATATGGATAACAAACTGAAACGCAAGTACGGACTTTTTATGGCCATCTGTATGGTGGTAGGGATCGTCATAGGTTCAGGTGTCTTTTTCAAAGCGCAGACAATCCTGACCAAGACCGGCGGAAATATGCCTCTGGGTATCCTGGCCTGGGCTATCGGCGGCGCGATCATGCTGGTATGCCTGTTGACCTTCGCGTTCATGGGACAGAAATATGAACTGGTCAACGGTTTGGTGGATTATGCCGAAGCCACAGTGGGCCCCAGGTTTGGATATTACATGGGATGGTTTGCTACCACCATCTACTATCCCGCCATGACATCTGCTTTGGCCTGGTTATCTGCCCGGTATACCCTGGTTTTCATTACATCAGTAAATCCCGATTTCCCAATGACTATACCCGTCGCCGAAGGCGGCAACATCATCGGCCCCGAGTGTATGGCCCTGACCCTGTTCTATCTTTGCGCCGCATATGCGATAAACGCTCTGTCCCCCAAGCTGGCAGGCAAGCTGCAGACAAGCACCACTGTCATCAAGCTGATCCCCCTGGGATTGATGGCCGTGGCAGGCATTATCTACGGATTGACCAGCGGGACCCTGACCCGTAATTTTTCCACGATCGCTCAAACTGAAGGCGTCTCCTCGAACCCCCTGTTCGCTTCAGTGACCGCTACCGCCTTTGCGTATGAGGGCTGGATCATTGCAACTTCCATCAACTCCGAGCTGAAGGATTCCAAGCGAAACCTGCCCCGGGCGATGGCATTGGGCGGGATCATCATCATTGCTGTGTATATTCTGTATTACATCGGTGTTGCCGGTGGCGCAACCAACCAGCAACTCATAGACCTGGGCGCTACCGTGGCCTTCACGAATATTTTCGGCGGTGTGCTGGGCAACATCCTCAACCTGTTTGTCGCCATCTCCTGCATCGGCACCATGAACGGGCTGATGATAGGCTGCTGCCGCGGTATGTATTCCTTAGCCGTTCGCGGCAGGGGCCCCGCAACCGAAGTCTATTCTCAGGTAGATATCCGCACCAATATGCCTAACAATTCATCGGTATTTGCATTGCTGATCACCGCAGCCTGGTTCCTGTATTTCTATCTGTCCAACCTTGCCGGTACCTGGACAGGCCCCTTCGTTTTCGACTCCACCGAACTTCCCATCATTACCATCTATTTTATGTACCTGCCTATTTTCATCCAGTGGATGCGGAAGGAGAAAGATCAGCCGGTGATGCGGCGCTTTGTACTGCCGATCCTGGCTATCTGCGGATCTGTATTCATGGTGGTGGCATGCATCATCAGTCATAAATGGGCTAACTTCTGGTACCTGATCGTATTTGCTGTGATAATGGTCATCGGCGGCCTGGTGGATAGAAAGAATAGAAATTCGTAGACCGCACCGGAAGTAGTTGTGTCAAATTTCGTATCTGAAGCAGCATCAGATTTTTGTCAGACACAGGAATATAAGATTCGGACATAAACTTAAAGCTCCCGAGTGAACTGACCCCAAAAGGTTAGACAAAAGGCGGATATCGTAATTAAGCAACTATTTGGGTCTGAACTCGGTATTGAACCGGGCTCAGACCTTTTAGCTTGCCCTTTATTCGACGATTATTGTAGTAGTCGATATATTTCACTAGTTCATCTTTAAACTCGTTAATATCCTTAAAATTTCTTAAATACAGTAGTTCGGACTTGAGTAGACCGAAAAAGTTCTCCATGATGGCATTGTCCAAGCAGTTTCCCTTACGAGACATACTTTGAACAATTCCCTTCTCTTTTAGGCGATGCTGATAATGCTTGTGCTGATACTGCCATCCTTGATCCGAATGAAATATCAGCCCAGTGCCGTCAGGTATCTTTACGAACGCCTTGTCAAGCATATCTAAGACTTGCCCAAGATGTGGCTTATCACTAATGTTGTAACTGATAATCTCGCTATTGTACATATCAAGAATTGGGGAGAAATAAAGCTTTTGGCCAAACAGAGAAAACTCAGTAATATCAGTTGTCCATTTCTGGTTCGGAGCTGCTGCGTGGAAGTCCCGATTGATGAGATTCGGAGCTACTTTACCAATTTCGCCCTTGTAGGATCTGTACTTCTTGATCCGAACCTGACACTTTAGTTTCAGTTGCTTCATCAAGCGTTGAACAGTCTTATGATTGATGATATAGCCTCGGTTTCGCATCTCAAGAGTTATCCGGCGATAACCATAACGTCCTTGATTCTCATGGTAAATGGCTGTTATTTCATTCCTCTCGGCGAGATACTTATCAGGCCGCTGAACACGCTTCAGGTAGTAATAATATGTGCTTCTGGCCACACCAGCTAACTTCAATAATGCTTCAAGCGGATATTTCTGCCTTAATTCAGAAATGACGGCTATTTTCTCTTCTGTTCCGACTTTTCCCGCTCTTGAATTAAGGCATTCAATTTTTTTAGGTATTC
>JAAYMG010000272.1 GCA_012521525.1 Clostridiales bacterium
GGAGATAGTATCAAAGGCCATGAGTATTTTTGCAAACTGATCTGTCCCGGAACGAAATTTCCGCAGATGATCAAAAACAGATAATCGTTAGGAGTTTTACCAATGCGGACTGTATGCCGAATAGGAATTATCAGACGCATCAAAGGTTCCATATCGATATTTCTTCTGATAGTCCTTCTTCCGGCATTGGTGTTTTCGGGGCTGATGGCGGACATCTCGCGCCATCACCTGGCAAAGGCCGCGGCCGAAGAAGCAGGAAGGCTTACCCTGAACAGTGTCCTTGCGGACTATGATACGATACTGAAGGATGTATACGGCCTTTTTGCGATCTCACAGCAGCCCGGACTGTCTGACGATGAACGACGTGAACTTCTGATGGACCATTTCCGCATAAACCTTGAGAATGTAGGGATGTTTGCGCCTGTCCTGGAGGATCTGCAAATATCTCCGGTACCCGAAAGCAGTCTTGCGAACCCCGAAATTATCGAAAAGGGCATTTTGGAATTTATGAAATACAGGGCACCTGCGGAAACGGCGCTGAGCCTGGTGGATTCGCTGGCCGTACTTGCCAGGATAGGGGATCAAAGCCGTGTGGCTGAGCAAAAGATGAATGTCGAGTTGAAATTGAAAGAAGTGACTGCCGACTGTGCCGAACTTTACAGGATCATTGCAGCATACGACGCCCATACCCGGCAGTATAAAAGCGCCGAGCAGCAGCTCATAGCCGGCATAACGGATATCAAAGGATGTCCGGAAACCGAAAGCGAAGAATATGCGGAGAAATACGACAGGCTTCAGGGGTATTTTCACAACTGGAAAGAGCTGTCCCCGATAGAATTCGCCGACTATGCGATTTCGACCGGGGAGAAGTTATTGAGGGAATTGGAAGCTGTCGGACAGGAGAAAGAGAATTTCAGCATTTGCGTGGAGGAATACGGAGCGGCTTGCGGGGACAGAAAAGCCGACGCATTTTACACAGCTATGCGGCAGGACGACAGCAGATACGATTCGAGCTTCGGCCCGGAACAGGTGGAGGAGCTGCTGAGCCAGCTAAGAGCAGCTAAGAATTTTCTGAGTATGCGAAACTTCGAAACCGTTGAAGAGGTGATTGCCTCACTGAATGACCACACGGCAAGCGGTAATGCCAGCAATATAAATCGGTATTATCGGTCCGGGGATTCTTACCTTAAATCGATCGGTGAGGTGCTTCGTATAGGTGACAAGGTCATAGGGATCCCGGATTTTCATATATACCTGATGTCTGCATATGGAAGCGATACCGGTGCAAGCGATCCTGAATATGGCAACGGAAAAGGATTGAGTAAAAGCATACGCAGCTTAAGTGATCAGGCGAAGGAGCAGGCCTCAGTCGAAGAGGCGTACTCATATTCAATGAAGTTGTTTCAGGACGTGCCCTCCGGTATATATGACGGCAAGCCGTCCACATTTGAAGACATTGGAGAAGACAGCGATTACGGAGCGATTTCCCAGTATCGAAATATGTCCTCAGCTGTAACAAATCTGCTTTCGGCTTTGGAGAAGGGCATCAGGGATATACGTAACAACTTGTATATTTCGGAGTATGTCAGACATAACTTTTCATGCCTGACGTCCGGTGCAGATGAAGTGACATTGACAGGGATACCTATTGATCCTGAACGAAACCGCATCTACGGTTGCGAGGTTGAGTACATAGTCTTCGGAAACAAGGGTTGTAACGAGAAGAAGTTCCTTTGGTTTACGGTGCGGGAAGAAGCCGGGCCTGAAAGCAATCTGGCGACTGCAAAGACAAGTATCCTCGCGATCAGGTTTGTATGCAACAGTGTATATGCGTTGACCGATTCGGAAATAGACCACATAACACTCGCTCCCGCCCTTGCCATTCAGGCAGCTTCAGGGGGTGTGTTCCCGTATCAGCTGGCGCAGCTGACTATGAAACTGGCTTTGGCACTGGCTGAATCCTGCGTAGATTTGGAGGAGCTCCTGAGGGGAGAAAAGGTCCCCATGTTGAAATCACGCGCGACCTGGAGATGCTCCGCACAAGGTATTTTGGATTTTCTGAAGGACCGGGTATCTGTCGAAATATCCGAAGCCGTGCATAAAGGAGTACAAAAGGGAGTCGGCTTTTTGCAGCGGTGCGTCGATGACACTGCGGATCATGTGGCAGGAAGTGTCAGCGAATACTTGGACGGTTTGTCAACAGATTTGGAGACAGCTATAACCGCGACGATCGAGCAGACAGTCAGCAGTTTATTGATGTCGCTGAGGGAAAAAGCCGTAAGTGGGTTTGCAGATATATTTGAAATCGGGAGTTTTGACAGGGAGGATTTCATTCGCTCCTGCATGGAAGAAATTGCGAAGTTTTGTGAAGGTATTGAAAAAGAAACGGCGGATGCCTTGACGGACATCATACCTGTGTTGGAAAACGACGTAATAAAACACTTTGCAGATATACTTGCGGACGTGGCATGCGAGGCTGCGGCAAAAGCTGAGGGAGAAGATGTCATATATGTCCTTGAGGAGGCCATGTGCTCACGGATCACCGCGGAACTCGCCGGCTGTGTCTCCTCATTTACCGAAAAGGCAGAAGAGATCATCAACAGCGAGGTGAATAAAATAATCAAATCGGCAAGTGACGAGTTGAAGGGCTCTATCGTTGATTATGGCGACAGGATATCGAAGATGGCCACGGAGAAGCTCACCGCAAAAGCCATCGAAATACTTGACAGATACATACCTGCAAGCAAATATGTGCATTTGCCTGCAGAAGACATGGACATTATCGGTGGAGATCCTTCGGGTCTGAAACTGGGGTCGCTCGGTGAGACGATCATATGTCTCTCATATAGCGATTACTTGCAGATATTCCTGCTGCTGAAGCTGTCAGGCAGCAAAAGGGAGGAAGTCCTTCTCCGCATTGCCGATGTGATCCAGCTAAACGTGGCGATGCAGCATGAAAGCAAAAGCGGATTCAGGATGTCAAAAGCTTATACCTATGCGGAAATCAAAGCCACATTCCGGACCCCGTCTTTTTTGCTCCCGGTGAAATTCGATGCAATGGCGGAAGAGTACCATGATTTCGCAGGATATTAGACAAAGGGGATATTATGAACGTCGCGGGGGTTCCGTAACGGTTGAGGCATCGATTTCGCTCGTTCTGTTTATCTTTGCGATGGTTTCAGTCCTGTCCGTGATCAACATCTGCAGATTGCAGCGCAGGATAGGGAATGCGCTTAACCGTACTGCGCTTGATATATCGCGATATTCATATTTCTATTATGTAACAGGCGGTTACGATGCAGCCCGCAATGTGAAATCGGCAGCAGCTGCAACTCTTCACGGACTCGCGGATAGGGATAGTGACGGAACC
>JAAYMG010000273.1 GCA_012521525.1 Clostridiales bacterium
CCTTCAGGTCATTATCATCAAGTACAATGTAATGCGGTGCCGTTTCGCATGTCACATCCACGCCGTCCGCTTTTGCCTTCCGTATCAGATCGACACTCTCTTTGCATGAGACATGGCAGACATGATAAGCACAGCCCGTCTCCTTTGCAATAACCAGATCGCGCTCTACTTGTTTCCACTCGCTTTCGCTGCTGATGCCCTTGTGTCCGTGTTTTTTTGCATAGTGACCGTCGTGGATATAGCCACCGTTCAGCAGGGAGCTGTCCTCACAGTGAGCCGCGATCATTTTGCCGAGGGCCTTTGCCTTCAGCATTGCCTGCCTCATGATCTCAGGGTCCTGGACTCCTTTCCCGTCGTCGGAGAAGCCTATGACAAAATCGGCCATACCCTCCATGTCCGAAAGTGTTTCGCCGCGCTGGCCGGCGGTGATGGAGCCGTAAGGATAGACGTTTATCACGGCATCGCTGTCTATAATGTCCAATTGCTCCCGAAGATTCTTCGGGCAGTCCGGAACCGGATCCAGGTTCGGCATCGTGCAGACGGCGGTATATCCGCCCCGGGCGGCAGCGAGCGACCCTGTCAGGATCGTCTCCTTATATGAAAAACCCGGCTCGCGAAAATGCACATGCACATCGCAAAAACCGGGAAAAATCGTATATTTTGAAGAATGCATGACGCCTGCCACTTCGGCGGGAAAAGACGAAACAACAAAATCACGGGTAAACTGCGGCAACGATTTCAATGTCATGACTCTCGCCTGGTTCAGCTTGTCCATCGTCCTGTCCTTTCTTACATCCTCAGCACATCAAAAAGCCTTGCCGAAATCAGCAAGGCGGGTGCGAAAAGTGATGCAGGCAAGCTGCAGCACATAAATCCGTATTCCTTCAATCTTGCTGATCTCTCTGTATCAGTTTAAAGATTTCCGTCATTATAGCAGGTTTTTTTCTCCCAGTCAATGATGATTATTCACAATCTTGATGTCTGCCGGCGCATGCACGCACCTATCCAAGCGGAGTCGATCTTGCCGGTTGCATACCGTATGCCGATTGGTATGCATAAACCTCAGCGTTTCATGAATAAACCCCAGAGCTTCCCAAAGCAATTTGAAAAGCCTGAGGCCATATTTATTACTCGAATCCGGTTTCATTCAAAATCCAAGTATTTGGCGCGAAATCCTGAAATAGATGAACAGAGATATCGCGTCGACAATCGTGGTTATAAATGGACTTGCCATGACCGCGGGATCGAACCCTATCTTTTTTGCAAACAGCGGCAGCGAGCAGCCGATGACCTTCGCAACAAATACGGTCAGTATCAGAGTGATGCAAACAGTGGCAGCAACATAGATACCAACATTATCAAACAGCATCAGCTTGGCAAAGTTTACAACAGCAACAGTAATTCCACACAATAACGCGACCAATATTTCTTTCCAAACGATACGCGGCAAGTCGCGAAACTCCAGTTCATGCAGGGAAAGTCCACGTATTATCGTAACAGAAGCTTGGCTGCCAGAGTTCCCTCCGGTATCCATCAGCATGGGAATATATGCGGTAAGAATAACATAGGACTTCAGTGCGCTTTCATAGCTTGATATAATGATGCCGGTAAAAGTCGCAGAAATCATGAGTATCAGCAGCCAGGGTATGCGGCTCTTCCAAATATTCAAGACGGATTCTTTCAGGTACGGTCTCTCGGAAGGCGTGATGGCGGCCATCTTCTCGATGTCCTCGGTCGTTTCCTCCTGGATGATATCGATCGCGTCGTCAACCGTGACTATTCCGACCAGTCTTTCCTCCTTATCAACGACCGGCAGTACGGTTAAGTCATACTTTGCAAACATATCGGCTGCTGTTTCCTGGTCCACCGTTGTGCTGACAGATATTACATCACGATCCATCAGGTCACCGATAATGTCTGTGTCTTTAGCGAGAATTATAGTCCTTATGGTTATATAACCAATCAGGTGTCTCTTGTTGTCTACAACATAGCATGTGTCGATCGTTTCGCTGTCGGTACCCCGTTCCCTTATCCTCCTGATGGCGTCCGCAACAGTCATTTCCGGATGCAGGCTTATGAACTCGGTCGTCATTATGCTTCCGGCAGAGTGTTCCGGGTACTTGAGGATATCGTTTATCAAAGTGCGGGTCTCGGCGCTGGAATTCTTCAAAATACGCGCAACGACATTGGCTGGCATCTCCTCCACAAGGTCCACCATGTCGTCTATATACAGCTCATTTACGATCTCGGACAGCTCCTTATCCGAAAATCCTTTTATGAGCATTTCCTGGAGTTCCGGGTCCATCTCAACGAAAGTCTCGGCAGCCAGGTCTTTCGGAAGTATTCGAAACAGCAGGAGGACTTCCCTTTGGGGCATGCTATCAAAGTGCTGGGCAATGTCGAACGGCTCCATATGTGAGTAGATATCCTTGAGTGTCTTGAACTTCTTGCCCTCCAACAGAGCTGATATATATCTTTCGAATATTTTGCTCTTTGGCATTGATAGCACCTCCTTGTTTTTGATGATCAAAATGAAACTGCCAGACAGTCTATATGATCCAGTCTTTTATAATCTACATACAGTGTAGTTTGCCGGGGACTATCCTGTGACTCCCTATTCTATTCCAAATTTTTCAAGGCTCATTTTATCATGAACTGATCAGATCGCTGGGTAAGAATGTCCGGATCGCTTCTACCCCTTTCATTTTGGGAAAAATACGGAACAGTTCATATTATGACACTGTTCTAATTAGTTCTAATTGGTTCTTATTAGTTCTTATTAGTTCATCAGCTCTTATCATAAAAACATAGCAACAATATCATGACCACAACATCATATCAGCGAAAAGTATGCCCATTGCCTATAGCATGCCCGGATACCGTTGACCTGATGTCACTTCACCGTCAGGTTTCGCAAAAACATGTCGTTTCAAGCCAGGGAACGATGATGTTCATCGCATAAAAAAACGCTCTCCGAGTCATACAGACAAGACACGGCGCCCGTTGCTCCCGTGAGGTCATTTTCAGGTCTGAACCCGTAGCGGCTTTGTTCTTACCATTGGCTCGATAAAAATCATATATCACAAATACATGTTAAGTCAATTAGAACTACTGCATAAACTTCGTAAATGTTTATCGAATAATCAGTTTTCAAGATGCTGAAACGGTTTTATTTCCGGCTTTGCATAAAACCATCAATAAATACATGGGGGACAGGTTCCTAACCTATCCCCCTGTACCTGGGGCTGGTTTCATACCCATCCCCCTGTATCTGGGACAGGTTTGCTGACCATCCCCCTGTAC
>JAAYMG010000274.1 GCA_012521525.1 Clostridiales bacterium
AAACACCTTCAACGCCCGTGGATCCGCCGTTGTTGGTCAGCCGGGTATTGTCAGCCTTGAGCCACTCGGTAAAGCCTTCAACAAATTCCTTGGCGGCTGCAGAGGTGTCGTTCGGATCAAAGAAAGCTGACAGATAAACATCGTATGCTGCGTCCCCGGCGTTCGTGATGATGGTCTCGTTCTCCCAGGTGTCACCGGCCATGATGGGGCAGGTGAGCCCTGCGTTGCGGGCCTGCTTGATAATGAGGGGAGCGCTTTCGATGGAAGAGGGAGCGAAAAGCACTTCGATTCCTTCGCTTACAAGACTTGCCATGGTGGCGGAGAAGTCGGTCTCACCGCTCTGGAACTGGACGTTGACGACGCTGCCACCCAGTTTCTCAAAGGCCTGTGCGAAGTAGTGTCCGAGACCCACGGAATAGTCGTCACCCGCTTCGGTCAGGACAGCAGCCTTTCTGAGGCCCATGTCATAGGCGAAGTTAGCCATGACCGTGCCCTGGAAGGGATCCAGGAAGCAGATACGGAAGTAGTACGGATTGCCTTCTGTGACCTGCGGATTGGTGCAGGAAGCGCCGATGGCGGGAATCTTGGCGTCTGCGAAAATCTGGCCTGCAGCGATGGAGACACCGGAGCCGTAGGAGCCGAGCACCACAGAGACTCCTGCGGAGATCAGCTGCTGAGCCGCGCTCGGGGCCTTGGAGTTATCGGACTGATTGTCAACCTCCACCAGTTCGACTGTGTACTCAACACCGCCAATGGTGACTGTGGGTTTGACATAATTTGCATAGCGGATTCCCAGGGTCTCCTGCTTGCCGCCGGCGCCATTCATGCCGGAAGCCGGCTCGAAGATGCCGATCTTAATGACTTTTGAAGAAGAGGAGGAGGGCGATTTGCTTGCGTTGGGGCTTGATGAATCGCCGGAACAGCCGGCTGCCAATCCTACCAGAATGAAACAGGCAAGAAACAGTGCTATGTACCTTTTCATTGATATACCTCCGTTTTAGCTTATTGAGATGCTCTCATATCCGTGTCCTCGTATTGAGGACATTTGTATTTGAAAGCCATGTTGCCATTATAGAGCAGAGTCAGCCAAAATGCAAGAGATAGTTTAAGATTTTTCATATTGAAGAATATTCCTGAAGGTCGATGCATTCATAGGTATCATCACTTTGAATTGTTATAATAAGCATTTTTCATGCAACGAATGTCTGGCGATGCAATCGAAAAATATATAATGGAACTTTTCGATATAATGACAGCCCTGAAACTGGAACGATAAGAATGATCATTATATGACGACAGACGATAATCATCTTGCATATAGATTCTTTCGCTAAACACATCAGAGCTGAAACCTGAGGATGCTCCGGCAGGATTTGAAAAAGGCGATGATCCATGCATTATGTCTCCGATATTATTCCCTGTGCAATAGTTGAAGGTGCTAATGAAGGTGTTAAGGAAAGTCGCTTGACGCAATCAAAGACATAAAAAGGTTCAACAAAAGATATTGGCGTCCCATTTAAGGACACCAGTATCTGATGTTGAACCGATTTTATTGTGTATTGATCGCTTATTCTGAGAAGAGGGGGGTGGAAAGGTAGCGTTCGCCTGTATCGGGAAGAATGACGACTATTGTCTTTCCGGCATTTTCAGGCCTTTTGGCAAGCTGAGTCGCTGCCCAGGTGGCTGCGCCTGAGGAAATGCCGACAAGGAGACCCTCGGTTTTTGAAAGCTCCCTGGCCGCCCAGAAGGCGTCGTCGTTGGTCACTCTTATGATCTCGTCGTAAATATTGGTGTTCAGGACCTGAGGAACAAAGCCCGCTCCGATTCCCTGTATCTTATGCGGGCCGGGATTTCCGCCGGAAAGAACGGGGGATGCGTCCGGCTCAACCGCAACTATCTTGATGTTCGGATTTTTCGACCTCAGATACTCGCCAGCGCCGGTGATCGTTCCTCCGGTGCCGACACCGGATACGAATATATCCACATTGCCCTCGGTGTCCTCCCAGATCTCGGGGCCGGTCGTCTCCCTGTGTACCTTCGGGTTCGCCGGGTTCACAAACTGACCGGGTATGAAGGAGTTCGGGATCTCTTTTGCGAGCTCCTCGGCCTTGGCGATAGCGCCCGACATACCCTTTGCGCCCTCGGTCAGCACAAGCTCGGCACCGTATGCCTTGAGCAGGTTTCTACGCTCTATGCTCATCGTCTCGGGCATTGTAAGTATGATCCTGTAGCCTCTCGCCGCTGCCACCGAGGCAAGGCCGATGCCGGTATTGCCGCTCGTCGGCTCGATGATAACGGAATCCGGGGTGAGGAGTCCTTTCGCTTCGGCGTCTTCGATCATCGACTTTGCGATCCTGTCCTTGACGCTGCCCGCCGGGTTGAAGTACTCCAGCTTTCCAATGACGGTTGCTACAAGTCCATGTTTTTTGCCGTAATTCGAGAGTTCAAGCAGAGGAGTTTTGCCAATAAGGTCGGTCAGGCTCTTGTAAATCTTTGACATAATATTTACCTCCAATAATTCATATGCTATAAAACATATATGATTACTATGTAAAGCCATAATACAGCATTTGTAAGCATTTGTCAATAGGTTTCAAAATATATTATTTTGATATGTATTCTATACTATGCTATTGACAAGCTGACGCTTCTAACCTATTATAAGAATACATATTAATTATATATGAAATGGGGGGATGCTTATGAGAATTTCCGCGAAGGGACGCTATGCGCTCGCGGCTTCCATAAGCATGGCGCAGCAGTACTCAGTCGGCGAGTATATCACCGTTCTCAGTATTTCCGAAAGGCTGGGCATATCAAAGATCTTTCTCGAGCAGGTCTTCTCGCTTCTGAAGCGCGCCGGGCTTGTCACATCGGTCAAGGGGGCGCAGGGCGGATATCAGCTATCAAGAGCACCAGGGGAGATTTGCGCACTGGACGTTTTGATGGCCGTGGAGATATCGCTTTTTGAACAGGTGGAAGGCACGGTTAACGAAAAAGCACCGGATATAGACATGGCTATGCGCGTGGCCGTTTTTGACAAGCTCGATAAAACAGTCAGGGATATACTTTCCCGAATCACTCTGGAGGACCTGGTCAGCGAAGCTGAGAAGCATAAGGGAGAACAGGCGCTGATGTTTTATATATAATCAGTAATGATAGGGGAATGAGTATGGATATAGATACCCTTTGTATACACGGGAGTGATATAAGATACGACACGACGGGTGCCTTGAGTGTCCCCATTTTCCAGTCGGCAACCTTTGAGCACCCGGGGGTGGGGCAAAGCACAGGTTACGACTACTCGAGAGTGCAGAATCCCACGCGGGAGCATCTTGAAAGGACGCTGGCAAGGCTTGAAAACGGTGTCGACGCACTGGCCTTTTCAAGCGGTATGGCTGCGCTGACGGCGCTTATGGAGCTTTTTTCGCCGGGAGACCATATCATTGCCTCTGACGATCTCTACGGGGGATCCCGCCGGTTGTTCGACAACGTTTCGATGAAAAACGGACTTAAGTTCGATTTTATAAACACCTCGAATAAACCTGAAATCGAAAAGAGCATCAGAGCGGAAACAAAGGCGATCTTCATCGAGACTCCGACAAATCCTATGATGCAGGTCACCGACATCTCCGAGGTATCGCGGCTCTGCAGGGAGCGGGGATTGCTGCTGATCGTTGATAATACTTTCCTGACACCCTACTTCCAGAGACCACTGGATTTGGGGGCCGACATAGTACTCCACAGCGGGACCAAGTACCTCTGCGGGCACAACGATACGCTTGCCGGATTTCTTGTCGTAGCTGACCCGGGACTCTCTGAACGGCTGCGCTTTATATACAAGACAACGGGGGCCTGTCTGTCTCCCTTCGACAGCTGGCTTTTGATCCGAGGGATCAAGACGCTGCACATACGCATGCAGAGGCAGCAGGAGAATGCGATCAAAATTGCCCGGTGGCTCTGCGAGCAGGAGAAGGTCAGGGCGGTCCACTACGTGGGTCTCCCATCACATCCGGGCTACAGCGTATCGGTCAGACAGGCCAGTGGCTTCGGGGCGATGATTTCCTTCGAGGTGGATTCTGAAAAGACGGCTCTCAGGCTTCTTGAAAACGTAAAGATTATCAAGTACGCGGAGAGCCTCGGCGGAGTCGAGAGCCTGATTACATATCCGATACTCCAGACGCACGCCGACCTGCCTGAGGAAGTTCGAAAACTTAAAGGGATAAACGAAACACTGCTCCGGCTTTCAGTTGGAATCGAGTGTGTCGATGACCTGATTGCCGATTTGACGCAGGCGATTGAGGTATGCTGAATATGTCTTATTCTTTTGACACTATAATCGATCGGCGAGGCACGGACTCGCTAAAATACGATTTTGCAGCTAAAAGGGGATTGCCGGAGGACGTCCTGCCGCTCTGGGTCGCAGACATGGATTTTACGTCTCCCCCGGAGGTCCTGGACGCGCTGGCTGAAAAATGCCGCCACGGGATTTTCGGGTACAGTGACGCGGCGGACGAGGGGTACTTCGGTGCGTTGGCCAAGTGGTACTCGGAGCGCTTCGGGTGGCTGATTTCCCCAGAGTGGTTAGTAAAGGCCCCGGGCGTGGTCTTCGCCATCTGCGCCGCGATCCGAGCCCTGACAGAGGAGGGCGACGCGGTGCTCATACAGCAGCCGGTTTACTACCCCTTTTCCGAGTCGGTACATGCAAACGGACGAAGGCTTGTGGTCAGTGAGCTCGTTTACAGCGACGGGAAATATTCCGTTGACCTCAAAGATTTTGAGGATAAGATAAAGAGTGAAAAGGTAAAGCTTTTTATAATCTGCAGCCCGCACAATCCGGTGGGCAGGGTGTGGAGGATCGATGAGCTTTCGGCTATGGGCGAGATTTGCTTAAGGTACGGGGTAAAGGTGGTCTCCGACGAGATCCACGCGGACTTCGTATATCCCGGCAATCGTCACCAGGTTTTCGCGGCGATCAGTCCTGAACTGGCTGAGATCACCGTCACCTGCACTGCACCCACCAAGACATTTAACCTCGCGGGGCTTCAGATTTCAAATATCCTTATTTCAGACCCGGCTCTGCGCAGCCGCTTTAGGCAGGAGATAAGAAAAACCGGCTACAGTCAGCCAAACATTATGGGACTTGTAGCTTGCAGGGCTGCCTATGAGCACGGGGCTGGCTGGTTAGACGAGCTTATGGCATATCTGGGCTCTAATCTGGATTTTGTGCGGGATTTTCTCGCCCGGGAGATTCCACAGGTACAGCTGGTCGAGCCCGAGGGCACATACCTAGTTTGGCTTGACTTCAGGGCATTGGGTCTGACTGACCGCGAGCTTGATGATTTGATAGTCAATAAGGCGAAGCTGTGGCTGGATGCTGGTACGATGTTCGGCGCATCCGGCACGGGTTTCCAGCGCATAAATATAGCCTGTCCGCGCTCCATTCTTGAGCGGGCGTTGAGACAGCTTAAGGATGCGCTGGACTCCATCGGTGCGGCACGCTGAA
>JAAYMG010000275.1 GCA_012521525.1 Clostridiales bacterium
AAAAACAGCCCTGCGGGCGTGACCTTCCACAGGGCTGTTTGCTATATTGTGGATTTTTAGAGCTACTTCGTGCACTTTTCAAGGGCCTGGGCGAGATCCGCGATTATGTCCTCCGGATCTTCCAATCCGACGGAGAGGCGGATCGTGCCGGGTTTCAGACCGATGGCTGCAAGCTGCTCGTCGGATAGCTGCGAGTGGGTGGTAACAGACGGGCAGTTTAAGATAGTGCGGGAATCGCCAAGGTTTGCGACTATAGATATCATCTCGAGGCTGTCGCAGAATTTGGCTGCAACTTCCCTCGTACCCTTGATATCAAAGCAATATACCGGGCTCTGTCCGTTCGTAAAATACTTCTTTGCCACCTCATGATACGGAGAACTCGGCAACGCCGGGTAGCTCACATATTCCACCATGGGATGTGACCGGAGGAACTCGGCAACCTTCAGCCCGTTTTCGCAGTGGCGCTTCATACGAAGTCCGAGCGTCTCAATGCCCAGCAGGGTCACCCACGCGTTGAACGGAGATATGCAGGCACCTATGTCACGCAGGATATGCGTACGGAGCTTTGTGATATACGCTGCGTCGCCGCATGCATCCGCATAGACGATCCCGTGGTAACTTTCGTCCGGCCGGTTGAAATCCGGGAACCTGGGATTGTCCTTCCACCTGAATTTGCCGCCGTCCACTATTATACCGCCAAGTACGGTGCCGTTGCCCGACAGATACTTTGTTGACGAGTATACGACGATATCGGAGCCGTGCTCGATGGGACGGAGCAAATACGGAGTCCCTTCAGTGTTATCCGCTATGAGCGGGATCCCGTTCTCATGTGCGATGTCCGCAATCACCCTTATATCGGGCACGTCGCCAAGGGGATTTCCCATCGTCTCAATAAAATATGCGCGAGTCCTGTCGTTTGTCGCGCGCCTGAACGCTTCGGGGTCGTGCGCGTCGACAAAGTGCGTCTTTATGCCAAGCTGTCCCAGGGTCTTCGACAACAGATTGACTGCGCCGCCGTAGATGGCCCGGGCAGCAACTATTTCGTCCCCTGAATTCGCAATGTTCAGAATTGCCATCGTTATCGCACTGTGACCACTTGCCGCAGCCATTGCACCGATGCCGCCGTCGAGAGCCGCCACTCTCTTCTCGAGGACATCGGTCGTCGGGTTCATGATACGGGTGTAAATGTTGCCTCCTTCTTCCAATGCGAACAACCTTCGCGCATGCTCGATGCTCTCGAATGCGTACGCGGAGGTCATGTAGATCGGGACCGCTCTTGAGTGGGTCGCAGGATCCGGAGCGTACCCCGCATGGATGGCCTTTGTGTCGAATTTCATGCCTATCATCCTTTCCATAATAACATTTATCACCCAACCCCGACCAGGCTGTAGTCAGGGTAAAATGGTTCGCCGTTGTTGATGTAATTGCCGTTTACCATGATCCTGACATTCCGGATGTTCTCATTGGCCTCCGTAAGCGACAAAACGATCGACTGGATTATAAGGTTCCTGTCGTAGATGTGGTCGTTTACAATAAACTCCTTTGAAAAATTAATTATGCACGTATATCTGTCAATGTCAATACCTAAAAGCATAGTTCCCTTCGGTATCATTGACAAAAATCCGTAGCCGTCGATGCCGGAAATCAGCTTTTCCACTATGAGCCGCTCAAGTTCGTAACCTGTGATGGCTTCTATCCTCACCGGAAGGGATTCGAGGTACTTCCCGTCCGAAGATACTATATACAGGGTTTCACTGATGGACGGGTCATAATAAGCCCCGATGACAGTGTCGTTGCGCCTCATAACCTCGTTTCCGTATATCCTTTCGCCCTCGACAAGATACTGGACCCCGTTGATCCCGTCCAGAGCGCACAGGGAATTGGTTATGGAGTACAGAGTCTGGACTTCGACTGCTCTGCTCTTGCGGATACCTTCAAGGAATTCCTTCGAGAAATTCACATAGCAGATGTTGTTGATCGTCTCGATTTTCAGGAGCTTTGTATCGGGGTGGATGATCCGCTTGTATCCTTCCGCGATGCTGTCTTCGTCGGGACCTTTTATAAGCTCTTCGACCACATATTTTGCAATAGATTCATTTTCACGTATGATTATGTTTTTGTGTTCCTCTACCACATATTCGGAGTTTCCGTCACTGAAATACAGTAAAGCCTGGAACTCAACGGGTTTCAGCGAAAGGTCGCCTGTGACCACACTGTCTGCAGAAAGCCTGTCGACTGAAAGGGCGGGGTGC
>JAAYMG010000276.1 GCA_012521525.1 Clostridiales bacterium
GCTTTACTCTACATGATTGTGCGTTGAGATAAAAAATGATCAGCATCATTTGTCAACTCCCTCGGCATGAAAGTCTGCTGCCGGGGGACTGTTATAGATGAATATTTTGACAACTGGTTGCCGATATGTTATTCTTTATCATGTTTCAGGAGGTGTTTTGAAGTTGATCACGATGAAAGACGTCGCCGAAAAGGCCGGTGTTTCGGTAACGACGGTATCAAGGGTCTTGAACAACCGGGGCTCGATAAGTGAGAAGACACGCAAAAAGGTATTTCGCACTATAGAGGAACTCAACTATCATCCCAACGAGATGGCACGCTCCCTAATGACGAAAAAAACACACATAATAGGTTTGATAGTGCCTGCAGTAGACCATCCTTATTTCAGCATGGTCGTCGATGCAGTAGAGTCTTTGTGCGCATCGTCAAATTACAAGCTGCTTCTGTGCACCTCCCACAATTCATCCGAAAAAGAGCTGAAGCTGTCGGCCATGCTTCGTGCCAACAAGGTTGACGGCGTAATAATATACAGCCAGAAAGAAGACCCCTCGCCATACATGGATTATGAGCTGCCCGTCGTTGTCGTTGACAAGACATTGCCCGGAATTCCCTCGGTCCTCAGCGACAACTACCAGGGCGGATCGCTTGCCGCAAAAGCCTTGATAGAAAGCGGCAGTAAGCATCCGATCATATTCGGATTCGAGTCAAGGAAAAACAGCATAAGCGAGCGCAGGATAGCCGGTTTCCGTGACGAATGTATCCGTAACGGGATCGAATACCGTGAGTACATTATCGATAACGAGCTCAGCATCAATACTGATTTCAAAAAACTCGATTTCCTGGGATGCGATTTTGATGACCATTTTATCAAGATGCTGGATATGTACCCGGATACCGACGGTATCTTTACAACAAATGAGATCCTTGCCTCCAAAATCCTCCTTAAGCTTGAAAAGATCGGGAGGTCAGTCCCGGATGACGTGCAGATCATAGGTTATGACGGCACTATTTTATCCGAGCTGATGGACCTTACCGTAGTAAGTCAGCCTACATTGCAGATTTGCTCCACAGTCCTCGAAATCCTGTTTAAACGCATGGAGAACAAAATAGTCCCGTCCAGTACCATTATGCCGGTGAGTGTTATAAAGCGCGGCAGTACAAAATAGAGAGAATCGGGCTAAATACGAGCCATGCGAGGCGCGCTATGTCAAAAACTCCCGCACAAGTCTGTGCGGGAGTTTTTCGTTCCGTATATCAAAACATGACCCTGGATCCTACGAGCGTAACACAAAAGGCTTTGCAGGAAGACCTGCACTGTTGTATAAATTATCAACGCAGTAATCTACCCATGCAAAACGCAGTTCTACACTTGAGTCTTCATCGATCAATGAACTGTCGATGCGCAATTTCGAACCATCCACATTAACTGCAAAGTCATCGATCTGCTTTCCGTCAACGAACAGTTCGAGCGAATCGATCCTGTCTCCCTCAACATGCAGTCCTTCTCCCGCATGGTCAAAGGTTACGGTCAGCGATCCTTTGCTCTTCTTTATATCAACTGCCTCCGGAGATTCACACAGAATATCCCTGCCATATACCTTACCCAGTGCGAGCAGAGCAAGTCTCTCACCTACCGGCTTTTTCTTCTTGGGATGTATATCATATTCCATTCCGACGTCCATAATGCAGGCCATATACGCATTTGGGACAGTCTTTGACACCTTTTCCTGCATAGCCCTTATTGGAACGAAGGAATCGCAATTGCTTGCCTCGAGGGCCTTGAACGGCGCCAGCTGGACGAACAGGAACGGGAAATCATCATTCCATGCTTCCCTCCAGCATCTGATCATTTCGCCGAACAATTTATCATAGAGGTGTGCACGATGGGTGTCAGCCTCACCCTGATACCAGATAACGCCTGCGATCGTATACGGTATGATTTTTTCAAGCATTGTGTGATAAAGACCGGCTGCCCTGAACGGAGAATACGGTCCGTTCATATATTGCTTCATTTTCTTTTCGTCAATTTTGAATTCAAACTTCATAGGTTTGAGCATAGGAGTCTTCATCATGTTCCGGTAAAACTCCCTGCCCTGAGGTGAAGTCTGACGTTCCCTGTCAGCCTTGAAATCCTTAAGATAGGAATCCCAGTCCAAATCCTTCAGAACCTCTTCGTTGTCCTTCATATAACATTCCAGGTCGCCTGTCAGGTAACTTTCATGCATCCAGGCGGCAGCAGGCGATCCTCCCCAGTTGCAGCCGACTATTCCTACAGGTACTTTGAGATCCTTATGCAGCACCTTGGCAAAATAGTGCCCCACAGCCGAGAAATAATCTATGTCGTCCTTTGTAAGGGTCCGCCAAAATCCATATTCCGAATAATCCTCATCATCGAGCTGCCCCTCGTAAGATACCCTCGGGTAATCAAAAAACCTGATGTCAGGATAATCCGCATCATTCTTAGCGTCTTCATAGTCCGCATCGGCGTACATCGGCATCTCCATATTGGACTGCCCGCTGGCGACCCAAACCTCTCCGATTGCGACATTTTTTATGGTGATGGAATTCCCCTTTTCGTCTTTTACCTGCAGTTCACAGCCCGTACATGCTTCCATGGGCGGCAACTCAACCATCCATTTGTTGTCCTCTGCAGTCGTAGTTACTTCCTTATCCTTGAGTCTGACAGTAACATTACTCCCGCTTTCGGCAGCTCCCCAGACTGCTATCTTTTTCCCTCTCTGCAGGACCATGTTGTCCCCAAAAATCTTTGCTACTGACAACTCCATAGTCAAACATACCTCCAATTTCGCTCTTCAAAATGTTGTCCTGTCCAGGTTTTTCGGAATACTTCTCTGTTCGGCGAAACCTGAACATATAGAGTGTGATTGTGTTATTAATGACATTATAAAGCAAATGTAAACGTTTGACAACCATCATCATAAACTTATCCGAAACTTATTGATCTTTGTATAGACTGCCTGCGGACAATGTCTGATACGGTCGAGGAAGATGAAAATACCCCGGAGTCAGCGCTTACAGCCAAACTCCGAGGTCTTAGATCAGATTTCAGATGATATATCGGATTCTCTTTTTGCCATTCCGGCCGGTCTGTTACATTACATGTAACTGAACATATCTCCGGCTGAAACGAAAGTTATGGGCAAATCATCGCCAACGATCGGGCGCAGCCATTCGACTGCCCAGCGCATACCCGCCTCTTCCTGGATAAAGTGACCTGGGATGATCATTCCCTTTGCCTTGCCAAGCATCGCCGCATCACGAACGTAGAGCGGCAGCGTCCACTCAACGATTTCACCGGGAATGACCACATCATACTTCCAGGATGCGGCAACTTGGGCATTATTGCTCCAGTTGGTGTTCTCATTGGGCAGCAGGTGGCCGCAGAATCCTACTGTTGAAACCTTTGCGTCAGGGTTTCCGATATAACGGATCGTGTCAAGGCCCATTGCCTCCTTGACATGCTTCACAAGCTCGCCAAGGGTGGTTTCGGGGAGCTTGATCTCCGGAGCCCTTCCCTGTCCGGGAACGACATACTCAAGCCAGCCCAGTTGCTTCAGCATGTAATGGAAGATCCCGTCGGGCTTATGAGCATGTATGTGATCGTGGTCACGGAATACGACGATGCCGTTGTCTTTCAGCAAAGCAAGCTTTTCTTCGTAGACATCGTTTCCTTCAAGCCATTCACACTCATCGTCATACCCGCTGTAAAAAGTCGGTTCATGGACAAATATGAAATTTGCTCCGATTTCTATAGCTTTTCGGATTATTTCAACCGTGGGTGCTATAGATACAAGGATCCCTGTGCATTCCACGTTAGGATCAGCTCCGATAGCTACGTCACAGGTCCTCCTGTCCCCAATGTCCGGATGATATGCCAGGATCCCGTCAATGATGCTTTGAATGGTCATGTTATACCTCCAAGATCTAATGTTTTTTATACTATTAACTGCTTATCCAGCAGAATAGTTATCAATGATTGGTACACAATATCTTTGACTTAAGCTTCCTAAGTATTCCGCCGGTTATCAAAAGTCCGGAGTTTTCAAAGTCACCCTTCAGCGCTTATTATGTAACATAATCATGTCCTGCTATACTACATCATAACTCATGTATAATTTGATTGTCAATCGTTTAATAATCCGTTTCGATAAATAATGGCCCGCTTTCGATGAAGAAGCGGGCCATTATAATGAAATGGTTTTATATGATTTATCTTGCCATATAACGGTCATAGGCGGCCTGCTTTATTTCTATGGCCTCCTCTATGCGCATATTTTTTAAAGTCTCGATAAAGTTATCAAACTCGCTCAACGGTGTCACACCGGTGATAAACTTGGCCACGGATTCGTTGATGAACGTATTGGCATCGTTCAGTATGGAAGTGTACCTGGCACTGTCCTCGGTGCTGACGCTCACATCCGGCAAGGTATATTCATCGACAAAGTTTGCGTCCCAATCCTTAGCAGCGTTCAACGTAACCTCCGGCAGAGTGGGCAAAAGTTCACGTTCCCAGTCATACCAGCGTTTCGGTCCATGATATACATAATCTCCCCAAATCGCGTAAATGCTGCCGTACCCCTCCGTATCATAGAGAACCAGGTCTGTCCACACCGGTTTCCCGTCAACCATATTGTACGTTACGCCTTCCACTCCGTAGTTCAGGTACAGAGAACCTTCCTCTGTAAAGAAGAAATCATAGTATCTTAATAATATTTCGACATTGTCACATGCAACGGTAATAGTCTCGATCCCATCTGACAGGAGCGTATTAGACTGGTTATAGATAGTCATGTAACGCTTGTCGCCGAGATTCTTGACCGGCGGAGTCAATGTCGTCAGTTTGAATCCTTCGATATCGGACGCATTTGCTTCTGTTACGCCTATTATTGTGTACAGTGTGCTCCAAATACCGGTATCGCCGCTCGACGTTATCGAGTAGTCAAACGGTCCCGGGTAAGCGACAAAGTTCTGATCGATGAGCCCTTCGGAATACCACTGGTTCATCATCGTCAGGTAATCCTTGAACCCGGGCTCCAGAGGGCAAAACTTCACCTTTCCGTTCACCTGGATAAACCCGTTATAGTTGCTCCAGGCAACGCCGTACCCGGCCATCATGCCGTCTTCCATGCCGTGCCTGGCGATCAGGAGAGGCCTGGTCATCCCGTAATCTCTGAATCTGACCAGCAAATCATGGTATTCCTGATATGTTCGCGGTTTATCCAATCCAAATTCATTCAGGAGATCTTCCCTGGTAACAAGCCCTACAAACGAGGGTTGTACTGTCTTCTTTATTTCGAAAAGCCCCGGGATCTTCCCGGTGTCAGTGATCGTCCTGCGCCTGGTGTCGTCATTTGTGAGCCTTATATTCTGATAATTTGGAAAATATTCGACATAGCCCGAAAGATCTATGATGATATTGTCCTCTATATATTTATCAAAACCTCCTATGTAATAATTCGGATTTGTAATGTATGAATCCGGATAATCCCCGGACGTTATCGAAAGGTTGAATGCTTCCTGGTCGCTGGCACCGCTCGGCCTGATCCGATTGATATGGACATTGGTCAGCTTCTCGACAGCCTGGATCGAAATGTTTTCGTCCTCGTTTTTCAGGCGTGTCGTAGCGGGCGGAGAGCCGGAAATCCAGACGTCAAAGCTTACCATCTCTTCTACTATCGGCAGCTTGAACTCCTGTACTTCCACCTCTTCCTCCAGCTTCGGATCCACCTGCGGTGTTGTCGTTGCTTTACTGTCCTGAACGGGTGTCGGAGTGCTTTCAGAAACTGTTTCCTGTCTGCATCCTGCAAACAGGACGAACAGCAATAAAAGTACCGCAAAAAGTGATAACTGTTTTCGTTTCATGGCGCACCTCCTGATAGAATTTTACATATTCCAGTCTATCAAAACATCACATGACTGTCAATCGTTTTCTTGTAATATTTGACCATATTTTATTCATTTTTATTCTTCATTTATTGACAATTTCACATATTATAGATTATTATAA
>JAAYMG010000277.1 GCA_012521525.1 Clostridiales bacterium
ATCCTCTCGAGGATCTCAAGCATGCGCCTGGTCCCCAGCCGGCAGGCCACGCATTTCCCGCAGGACTCATCCTGTATGAATTCCATAAAGTACCTTGCCGTATCCACCATGCAGGTATCTTCGTTCATTACGATAAGTCCGCCCGATCCCATTATTGCTCCCAGCCCTGTGAGGGATTCATAGTCGGTGGGGACATTGAGGTTCTCCTGGGTTATGCAGCCGCCGGAGGGGCCGCCGATTTGCGCAGCCTTGAACTTTTTGCTCCTGAGCATGCCGCCGCCGATGCGGAAGATTATCTCCCCAAGCGGGATCCCGATCGGGACTTCTACGATCCCTGTATTGACGATATCGCCGGCCAGGGCAAAAACCTTTGTCCCGGGTGCCTTTTCGGTTCCGATCCCGGTAAACCATTCGCTCCCTTTGAGGATTATGGCGGGTACGTTCGCGAAAGTCTCCACATTGTTGATTATCGTTGGCTTGCCGAACAGGCCTGCTTCAAACGGGAACGGGGGCTTCTGCCTGGGTTCGCCCCTCCTCCCTTCTATCGAGGCCATCAGCGCCGTCTCCTCACCGCATACGAAAGCTCCGGCGCCTATCCTTATCTCCATGTCAAAATCGAATCCCGAACCAAACAGGTCCTTGCCCAGCAGTCCGTAATCGCGCGCCTGGCCGATCGCAACCTTAAGGCGTTCTACGGCGAGCGGGTATTCTGCCCTGATATACACATACCCCTTTCTCGCACCTATGGCATATCCTCCGATGATCATGCCTTCTATCAGGGTGTGCGGGTCACCTTCTATGATGCTGCGGTCCATAAACGCGCCCGGATCCCCTTCGTCCGCATTGCATACCAGGTATTTTGTATCCGAAACTGCCCGAAGCCCTGCTTCCCATTTGACTCCGGTGGGAAATCCCGCTCCCCCTCTTCCGCATAGTCCGGATGCCTTGATCGTAGCCACGACCTGCAGCGGGGTCATGCCGGTCAATACTTTCGCCGCCGCGGCATACCCATCCCTGTCTATGTAGGATTCTATGTTTGCATGCTCTATTTCTCCGCAATTGCGCAGGGCTATCCTCACCTGGTGCCTGAAAAATTCAATATCGTCTATTTGGGGCACATGCCTGCGCAGCGCATGATCGTAGAAGGTGTACTGCTCGAGTATCCTCCCGTCGGTCAGATGCGCACGGATGATCTCCCTGGCGCTTTCGGGAGTCAGACCGGTGTAAAAGATCCTCTCGGGAAGGATCAGCATGACAGGACCTACGGCACATGTCCCCATGCATCCGGTTTCGTACACAACAGCCTGTTCGGATAGCGACAGCCTTTTCAGCTCGTCTATGACCGCATCCCTGACCTCATGGCAGTTTGAGGATACACAGCCGGCTCCCGCGCATACCAGGATCCTGTAACTGTACTTCTCCTGCCTTGCCCTGTAGTCTGACCTTATCATTTCAAGGTCGGACGGCGTCCTTACTTTCATCCTCAAAACATTCACCCCCCGATCAGTACCTGGAAAGGATCGCATCTATTTTGGCGGGAGTGACCTGTTTGTAGACCGTATCGTCGATCATCACTGCCGGTGCAAGCCCGCAAGCTCCTATGCACCGCGCGATTTCAAAGGTGAATTTCCCGTCTTCAGTCGTGTCTCCGACTCCGACATTCAGCGACTCGCACAGATGGTCGACTATCTTCTTCCCGCCCCTTACATAGCATGCGGTACCCAGGCATACGCGAATGGTGTGCTGTCCCCTTGGCTTTACAGAGAAAAAGGAGTAAAATGACAAAACGCCAGCCACTTCGGAAAGCGGCAAATCGAGCGACCTTGCAATGAACTGCTGCACTTCCATGGGAAGGTACCCGTAAATCTGCTGGGCTTCATGCAGTACCTGTATCAGGCAGCCTTCCCGGTCCGCATATTTTTCGATCACTTTTTTGATTTCCGAGAACTTCTCTTCCGGTTGGGGAGATATCCGACTTCCTGACCGCGCTTTATCCGTCGATTTCCCCGACCTGACCTGCGTCCGATTCACAATCCATGCCTCCTTCCGTTCTGTCATGTTCGCGCCTGAATGGGTAAGATCGAGCATTCCGAGATCAGTTATGTATATGGCCCCGTGCCATGCCGTTATATGTCTTTATAAGCATTCCCCCTTTGTTGTCCGTTTTTCCCCCGATGTCGAACAGTGTCGATTATTACATATATAACAACAGAAGAGTTACAACAGAAGAGTTTTACCTGACAATAGGCAAAACTCTTCTGTTATTTTTACTCGGCTACCGCTACGCCGGGATATTTACTTCTTGCCTGATACTTTGTGTGTAAGATCTTGTGGGCTTTATGGCTTCCGGGCTTCTCAAGGTAGGTATCGTAGATTTCCTTGATGACCGGGTTTTCGTGGCTCTTGCGAAGCTTCATTTCCTTGTCTGCGTCGTAAATCGCTGCAGCCCTCTTCGCTCTCAGATCCACAAAGTTGCGTACGCTCTGCGGCTGGATGGGCTGACCGCCGCCGTTGACGCATCCTCCCGGACATGCCATGATTTCGATCATGTCGTACTGGGCCTCTCCGCTCTTGACCCGCTCAAGCAGCGCACGGGCATTGGACAAGCCTGACGCCACGGCTACCCTGACCAGCCTGCCGCCCAGGTCGTACTGGGCTTCCTTTATACCTTCGGTGCCGCGGACTTCGGTAAATTCGAGCTTCTTGAGCTCCTGTCCCGTGACTATCTCGGTTACTGTACGGAGAGCGGCTTCCATGACTCCGCCGGTCGCTCCGAATATCACACCCGCTCCGCTCGAGATGCCGAACGCAGGATCGAAATCTTCGTCGGGCAGATCCTTGAAGCTTATGCCTGCAGTGGCGATCATCCTTGCAAGCTCGCGGGTTGTGATCGCCGCGTCCACATCGCGCAGTCCGGGTACAGCTTCCTGGTAATCGCGGAAACGCTCAAACTTCTTGGCCGTACACGGCATGATGGATACTACGAAGATGTCCTTGGGATCTATGCCCATCTTTTCGGCATAGTATGTCTTCATCATCGCGCCAAACATCTGCTGCGGAGACTTGCAGCTCGAAAGGTTCGGGATGAATTCCGGGTAATAGTGCTCGCAGAACTTTACCCAGCCCGGGCTGCAGGAAGTGATGAGGGGCAGGTTTTCTCCGCTGTTGAGGCGTTCAAGGAACTCGGTTCCTTCTTCCAGGATCGTAAGGTCCGCCGTCACGTCAACGTCGAATACCTTGTCAAATCCCAGCCTGCGCAGTGCTGCAACCATTTTTCCCTGGACGTTCGTCCCTACCGGCATGTCGAAGCACTCGCCAAGCGTGACGCGTACGGAAGGAGCTGTACCGACAACGACGAACTTTGATTTATCAGCAAGCGCGTTCCATACCTTATCGGTGCAGTCGCGCTCGGTAAGGGCGCCGGTCGGGCAAACCGTTATGCACTGTCCGCAGGATACGCAGGCAGTTTCTTCAAGATTGCGGTCAAACGCGCAGGATATATGGGTTTCAAATCCCCTGTCGTTCGGACCGATGACTCCGATGCCCTGCATCTCTTTGCAGACAGCCACACAGCGACGGCAAAGGATGCACTTTGAGTTGTCCCTGATAAGATGTATCATCGAGTCCTCGATCTGGGGCTTCAATTCTTCGGGATGGCCGAAGCGCACGTCTTTTATATTGTAATCCTTTGCAAGCTTCTGTAGCTCGCAGTTCTGATTGCGGTCACATGTCAGGCAGTCGCGGCGGTGGTTGGAAAGGATGAGCTCAAGCGTCATCTTTCTGGCGTTGTATGCCTTCTGGGAGTTGGTGTTTATCTCCATTCCTTCCGCTACCGGATAAACACATGCTGCGACAAGACCTCTGGCACCTGATACTTCGGTTACGCAAATCCGGCATGCACCGATGGCATTGATTTCCTTCATATAGCAGAGAGTAGGTATTTCAATACCGGCCAGGCGTGCCGCCTCAAGCACGGTGGCATTTGCGGGGCACTCGACCTCTACGCCGTTTACTTTCACTTTGACAGTGCTCATTGTACGATCTCCTTTTCCGCTAATTCTTTACGATCGCGCCGAATTTGCATTTTTCCATGCAAGCGCCGCACTTTATGCACTTGCTGGTATCGATCGTATGGGGCTTCTTGACTTCGCCGGATATCGCACCGACCGGGCAAACACGCGCGCATGATGTACAGCCTATGCACTTTTCGGCCAGGATCTGATAACGAAGCAGGTTCTTGCAGACTCCTGCCGGACACCTCTTGTCAACGACATGTGCGATATACTCGTCGCGGAAATGCTGCAATGTGGACAATACGGGGTTCGGAGCAGTCTGGCCGAGACCGCACAGGGAATTTTCCTTTATGTGATAGCAAAGCTGTTCTGTAAGCTCGATGTCTTCCAGAGTGCCGTTGCCGCTCGTTATCTTATCTACAAGCTCAAGCAGGCGACGCATACCGATACGGCAAGGCGTGCACTTTCCGCAGGACTCGTCGACCGTAAACTGCAGGAAGAACTTCGCGATGTCGACCATGCAGTTGTCCTCGTCCATGACTATGAGTCCGCCCGATCCCATGATGGAGCCGACCGCAGCCAGGCTTTCAAAGTCCATCGGAGTGTCTATGAGAGATTCCGGAATGCATCCGCCGGAGGGACCGCCCGTCTGGGCAGCCTTGAACTTTTTGCCGTTGGGCACTCCGCCGCCGATTTCCTCGATCACTTCCCTCAGAGTGGTACCCATGGGTATTTCGACAAGGCCCGTGTTGGTGATCTTGCCGCCGAGGGCAAATACCTTGGTTCCCTTCGACTTCTCGGTCCCGATGGACGCAAAGGCTTCCGGCCCGTTGTTGATTATCCAGGGTACGTTTGCGTAGGTTTCGACATTGTTAAGAATGGTCGGTTTGTCAAAGAGACCCTTAACTGCCGGGAACGGCGGACGCGGACGCGGCTCGCCGCGATGGCCTTCGATCGATCTCATAAGGGCGGTCTCTTCGCCGCATACGAACGCACCGGCGCCAAGGCGGACATCGAGGTCGAAGTTGAAACCGGTTCCGAAAATGTCCTCGCCGAGGAAACCGTATTCCCTTGCCTGCCTGATGGCTATCTGCAAACGCTTAACGGCAATCGGATACTCTGCCCGTACATATACATATCCCTGGTGAGCTCCGATCGCATAGCCCGCAATGGCCATCGCTTCGATAATGCTGTGCGGGTCGCCCTCGAGGAGTGAACGGTCCATGAATGCGCCCGGGTCGCCCTCGTCGGCGTTGCAGCAGACATATTTGACCGGGTTATCCTCCTTCGCGGCAAACGCCCACTTCCTTCCCGTCGGGAAGCCGGCACCGCCGCGGCCGCGGAGTCCGGATGCGGTAATAGTATCGATGACTTCCTCAGGCGTCATTTGGGTGAGGACCTTTGCCAGCGCCTGATAACCGTCATTGGCAATATATTCGTCTATGTTTTCGGGATCTATGACACCGCAGTTGCGCAGCGCGATCCTCTTCTGCTTTTTATAGAAATTGGTATCGTTCAGCGATGTCGCTACTTTGGCTTCCTTCAGATCTCCTTCGTAAAGAAGGCGTTTTACGATACGCCCCTTCAGGATGTGTTCTTCCACGATCTCTTCCACATCCTCGGGTTTGACCATCGAATAGAACGATCCCTCGGGATATACGATCACTATGGGACCAAGCGCGCACAGGCCAAAACAGCCGGTCTGGATGACCTTTACCTCATCTGAAAGGCCGCGCTTGTCAAGCTCCTTATTGAACTGCTTTATGATTTCCGGGCTGTTTGAGGAGGTGCATCCCGTACCTCCGCACACCAGCACATGGCTTCTGACTATATTCATCGTTTCTACTCCCCCGTCCCTTATTTGGCGGCTCCAATAGTGTACTCTTCTATGACCCTTTGGTTGACCAGGTGTTCGGCGACGATCATCCTGGCCTTGTTTTCGTCGACCTTCACGTAGGTCACCTTTTCCTTGCCGGGTTCATATATCTCAACGATCGGCTCCAGCCGGCAGACTCCGATGCATCCGGTCTGGGCCACGGTCACGTTCTTAAGCTGCCGGCGGTTGACCTCGTCTACGAAGGCAGCCAGGACGGGACGGGCACCGGCCGCAATACCGCAGGTTGCCATTCCGACCACGACGCGGACGTTGTTGCTGTTGTCAGACCGCATCTGGATGGTCTGCTTCATTCTTTCGCGAATCGCATTCAGCTCTTCAATGGACTTCTTCATAAAAAATGTCTCCTTACGGTCTTTTTGTTAAAGTTCTGTTGAAATTAAGAACCGTTATAATAAATGCTCGTTATTCAAGAGCTCTTGCTCGCACTGATCTATGTGATCTTTGATCCACTGCAGCACCTCGGGCTCGTTGAGAGGCACTCCCTGAAGGATTTGAGATATCTCCTGCGTATCGAACTCAAACGATGCGTTTTCTGTGACTTCCCTGTAGCGGATCCTCACATCCGGGTTCCCCTGTATCAGCGTCACTATCGTCTCGGACATGCTCCCCAGGGGAGGCCTGTCGATGTGCGTGAATCCAAACGAAGCCTTCACACGTGTCCCTTTGCCGGGCGTACTGCTGATATCAAAGCTCCCGCCTGTCATCTCGGCCGCCATCTTGAAAAGCGGAAGCCCCAGTCCGACACTCCTTGTCTTTCGGGTCGTAAAGAAGGGGTCGGTCACTTTGCTCAGCAAATCCCGGTCCATTCCGCAACCGTCGTCTTCCACCTCGATCTCAAGCAAATCCTTGCCCGGAAGCCTGCGTATCTCGATCGAAATGACCTTCGCGCCTGCGCGCAGCGAATTCTGCGCTATATCCAGAACGTGCAGCGACAAGTCTTCCATCAGTTTTCTTTTGCCTTATCAAGGTACCCCTTTATTATGTGCTCGGCCTGTGCGATGTCGAGTCTTCCGTAAACGTTTTCATTGATCGTGAGCACCGGCGCAAGTCCGCATGCCCCTATGCACCTTGTGGCGTCGATTGAAAACAGTCCGTCATCGGTTATCGAACCTGCTTCACAGCCGACCATTTCGCAGATCTTGTCAAGGATGTCTCCCGCTCCCTTGACATAGCAGGCAGTGCCGAGGCAGACAGATATCTGGTACTTTCCTTTCGGATTCAGGGTAAACTGAGCGTAAAACGAAGCAATACCGTAGATCTCACTCAGCGGCACGCCCGTCATTTCGGCGATGATGATCTGGACTTCCTCTGGAAGGTACCCGTATATTTCCTGAGCTTTCTGGAGGATCGGCATCACGGCTCCCTTGTCGTCGCCCATCGAGCGGATAAAGTCGACAAGCTCCTTTTCCTGCTCCTTCGTGCCCCTGAAAGGTACCTTCGTCTTAAGATTGGGCATTATTTATTTACCTCCTAAACGGCATGTAATGTTTGTGAAAAAAAATACATACTTCCTGAAAAGTATAACATAAATATGGCTATTTTGAAAGTTAAAATATTAACAATTATACGGTCGGATATTGCTGAAATCCTGTATTACTCGACAAATTATAGACGACCACTAAACCTGTAGGACAGTCCCCCATTTCGAAAGGCCTCAATAACTGCTTTTGCTGAGGGTCTTTGCAGTTCGATGCAGAATTCGGCATCCCTGATCGAATACAGGTCGTGGGCGTCTGAGTTGACATAATACTGCATCCCCTCCAGTTCGGGATGCTTGTCCAAAAGGGACGGGACGTTGCAATTTCCGGTTATTTCAACGGTCCGAAAGCCAAGTGAAGGGTCCAGGAAACCCAGGTTTGACAATACCGAAAATGAGTCCCTGTCAATATGTGCAGGTATCGCAACGCCCCCAACATCGTCAAGGATCCTGGGGACGTCCGTTATGCTTATATCCGTGGCATTCAGCAAAAGGCGCTTTTCATACCCGACTATCGTGTCGTCATGGTCCATCAGGACCTGTTCGCCGAAGATTCCGGGAAGGTTTTCAATGTCGGGCAGCCTGTCAAA
>JAAYMG010000278.1 GCA_012521525.1 Clostridiales bacterium
AGCAGGTCAAAGGTACCCGCATCCGACTCCTGAGCGTTTGCCGCGATGCCAAGCGCCATCAGCATGGCGGCACTAAGCATGATTGCCAGGAACTTTACGATCCTTTTGTCCATGATGTTTCCTCCTTTTTCAATTTTGATAAAGGTAATGGTACGAAAAAACTTTAGATTTACGCGACCACCTTCTCTCATCAGATGCCAGCTGCAATCCTTTTATATGTAGTAAGTATATATGAATATTACACAATAGTCAACCTCTTTCAGTCTTTGTTTTTGTTTATTTCGACTATTTTCGACATTCAGTGACAAAATATCGGCAAAAAACTAAATATCCGCTCAAAAACATACGGCAGGCAACGTTTTTGCCTGCCGGTTCGATTTTTACTATTGTGATCTATATAGATCTATAAAAAACTTTATCTCTCCCTTCAGTATAAGACCTTATTTCTTCCTTTGAGCGGCAAGGAACTGCATAAAAGTCTCGTAACCAATATCCGATGGAGCAAAGTTTGGCGTGTACACATGCGTGGTCGATACGACGTTGCCTGCCTCATCCAGTGTATCCTTTGCAAGGTGCACAAGGCGGTCGCCAACATTGACCGTTTTCGCGATATGCTCACCCATGGTTGCCCTGATCTCGTCAATGTTCTTTTCCGTAACCTCGACGACCGAGCAGTTGTCTAATTCTGCAGGAGCATCGGTCCTGATGAACATTCTCCCGTCATAGTCGTCGCCTTTTCCATCAAAATTGTTATGCACATAGATCCAGCTCCAGTGATCCATGGCAAAGATCCTGAAGCGTTCCTCCTCCTTGTACTCCACTCCCTTCAAAGCAGCCATCTTCTTCTGGGAGTCGGCAAAGCCGTCAAAGTCTACATGTTCGAACAAGGCTATGTATGTCTTTGGTTTCGCACCTTTAGAGAGCGCACGGTCGACAAGGGCGTTATACGCTTCCATCATGCTGACCGGCATCGAGTCTCCGGTAGACACGACCATATATATAGGGAGGTCATAGAGGTTATCCAGGTCTTCGTCGCTGAGGTTTCCCCCGCCGCCGCATATCGGAAATGCCGCTGCGAAGAAGTCCGGATATGCCTTTATGATCGCCCATGTGGCAAACCCGCCGTATGAGCATCCGCCGACATATATCCTGTTGCTGTCTATGTCCGGATTATGGGCTATCACATATTCGATCACATCCATGCACGCCTTTACGCTTCTTCCGGCATGGTTTTGGGGCGCGAGGATATATGCCCCTCCGAATATGTCCTGTGCTTCTTCCTTGGCCCAGTTGACTACCGCATTTGCGGTAATATGTATCTCGTTGTCATCACCTATCTCTCCGCCGCCGTGCAGCCAGACTACCATGGGATAACCGTTTCCCTTGTCCTGGTATTTTGTCTTATCCGGCTTGTACAGTCTTGCGTCCATTGTGCTGCATGTTATCGTTTCTCCTGTGCGGCGGTCGACATACGAGTATTCGGTTTCCACCGTCAGCCGTTCAAACCTGTCGGCCCACTCGTTTATCACTTTACCGCTCCAGGTAAACTCAGTTCCCTTTTTCAGATCACCAAGGTCCTTGGACAAAGCTACTTTCCAGGATCCGCCATACCTTTCGAAGTTGCTTATACGGGTACGGCTGTGCTCCGCGAAATTGCTTCCCACGTTCAGGGTTGCCGTTGTCCTGTCTCCCGAAATATCCGCACTTTTAACGGTGACAACGTCGTTAGCAGCGTCTACGTCAAAACCGAAAAGAGAGTACTTCAGGTCGATGGAAATCGAGAAGGCATCTGGCAGATCCTGAGTCGTGATTTCCCGGTCCAGCGGTTTGGGGAAACTGATTATGACATCCGTTATCGGTGTTCCCCAGTCGTAACCTGTTGCTGCCAAATCGAACTTGTACATGATATTTCCCCTTTCTGTAATTTGGTTTTTGATTAGATCCCTCTGAAAAAGGAAACTTTGATTTATTTGCTCATCACCTGCACTCGTAAATATATTTTTACAAGTACAGTATAAATTCATTTTCAGGAATAATCAACATTTTACAGCGATTTTTCGTGTGTAGGGTTACAATACATGTGTTACAAAAAATAAATATAATAAAACGGAAATGCTCTCTTTTGTGTTATATTTAAGTTACCACACAAAAATACAAACAGAAAGGAAGCATTTCCGTATGGCAAGTATAACACAA
>JAAYMG010000279.1 GCA_012521525.1 Clostridiales bacterium
CCTATGCAGATACTCTGGTCGGCAAGGCTGACATGGAGCGAATCCGCATCCGCAGTTGAGTGGACCGCAACCGTCGCGATACCCATCTCCCTGCAGGCCCGGATGATGCGGACAGCTATCTCGCCCCTGTTTGCAACAAGCACCTTGGAAAACATCGGATCATTTCCCTCCAATCAATGCGAAGGAAAACTCGCCTTCCACGCAGGTTTTTCCGTTTACGCTCCCGCTTCCCTCCGCGAAGTAAAAGGGGGGCCTCTGCCTTTTGATCCTGCAGATGAATTCGACAGTATCTCCGGGCTTTACCGGATTCCTGAACCTGACTTTGTCAAGGCCCGTGAAGAAAGGCGTTTTTCCGCGGTTGTCATCCGCCATAAGAACGGCGCAGGTCTGAGCCATCATCTCGCAGAGGATGACACCGGGCACGACCGGATTGCCCGGAAAATGTCCCTGCAGGAAGAACTCGTCGCCTCGGACAGTATATTTTCCGTATGCACTGCCGTCTTCGTATACTCCGGCCTGCTCGATGAGAAGCATCGGATGGCGGTGCGGGAGGATCCTCTCTATTTCTGATTTGTTCATCATTTGCCTTATCATAGCTCACATTACTCAGAGTGTTTTGATTTGGAACAGGGGTTGACCGTACTCTACGACCTGACTGTTTTCAACGCAGATCCTGGCTATTTCACCGTCCACATCCGTGGTGATCTCGTTCATCAGCTTCATGGATTCTATGATGCACAGGACATCGCCCTTGCTTACCCTGCTGCCGACATGGACATAGGGCTCACTGTCGGGTGAAGGCGCCGCATAGAACACGCCCACCATCGGCGACTTTATTTCATGGATCGGATCCGCCGCAGCATCGGGGGTCTCCGCAGGAGCGCCCTTTTCGGGGACTGAGCCGGCATCTGTGATGATCTTTGCCGGTGCGGACCTTTCCGTTTCCGTGCTGCTGCCGCGCGCGACTTTGATCTTCAACGTGATATCGTCACTGCTGAGCTCGATGCTCTCGAGATTGTTTTCATTTGCTATCTTTGCAAGTTCCCTGATTTCGTTTATATCCATCGTCCGCCTTCCTTTCTTCGGTAAATGCGGTAATATCAGGCGCAGATCGGAGCTCACTTTGATTTCGAAAATGCAAGCACTCCGTTATGTCCGCCGAATCCAAGCGAGGAAGACAGGGCAAGCTCCAGGTCGGCATGCACGCTTTTGTTCGGCGTATAGTTCAAATCACAATCAGGATCCGGTTGTTCGTAACCGATAGTCGGAGGGACCACTCCGTTCTTAAGGGCAAGTATGGAGGCAACGGCTTCGACGGCACCTGCCGCGCCCAGCATATGGCCGGTCATCGATTTCGTACTGCTTATATGGACGCCCGCGGCGTTCCTGCCAAATACATTTTTGATCGCGCGCGTTTCCGCGGCGTCATTCAACGGTGTGGATGTGCCGTGGGCGTTGAAATAGATTTTTCCGGTGTCGATCTCCTCCGGTGAGTCCACGCCGGAGTCAGCCAGCGCCAGCCGTATTGCCTGCTCGGCGCCTCTCGATTCCGGGTGGGGTGCAGTGATATGATAGGCGTCGCATGTATTGCCGTAACCTGTAACCTCGGCATAGATTTTTGCACCACGGGCAACGGCATGCTCATACTCTTCGAGTATGACGATCCCGGCGCCTTCGCCGAGGACAAAGCCGTCCCTCCGCCTGTCGAATGGGATGGATGCCGAGGAAGGGTCGTTGCGAAACGTCAGTGCCATGCAGTTTGAAAAACCGGCAATAGCGAGGGGGTTCACCGCCGCTTCCGAACCTCCGGCAATGATCGCATCGGCGTAACCATGCCTGATGGCCCTGAAGGCCTCGCCGATGGCATGTGTGGAAGTCGCGCACGCAGTCACGACCGGAAGGCAGGGCCCCTGGGCATTGAATGATATTGCGATAGTACCCGCAGCCATGTTGGAGATCATCATGGGGACAAAAAACGGGGATATCTTGCCTGGACCGCCGGTCAAAAGCTTTTCAGCCTCTTTTATAAATGTTGAAATGCCCCCGATGCCGGACCCTACATATACTCCGAAGCGACCCGCGTCAACCGAACCGGCAATGCCGCTGTCCTGCACTGCCTGCATGGCTGCGGCCACTGCATACTGAGTATAGAGATCCATCCTTCGGGCATCGCTTTTCTGAACATAGTCCAGCACGTTGAAATCTTTGACTTCGGCCGCTATTTTCACTTTGTACTCGGCCGCATCAAACCTGGTAATATAGTCGATCCCGCGGACGCCGTTCACAAGATTTGCAAAGAATGTTTCCACATCGTTTCCCACAGGCGTGATCACGCCGAGACCGGTAACTACGACCCTTTTCATATGCATAAGCCCCCGTCTATTCGGATCACTTCGCCGGTTATGTACCGGGCGCTGTCAGAGGCAAGGAATGCGGCGAGCTTTGCTACTTCCTCCGGCTTTCCCATCCTCTTTAGCGGGATCATTTCCAATGCAGCTTGAGCAGTCTTTTCGGAAAGCTTCGCGGTCATATCGGTTTCGATGTAGCCGGGAGCGATCGCGTTGCAAGTGACGTTCCTCGACGCAAGCTCGCGGGCAACGGTTTTTGTAAGTCCGACGATCCCTGCCTTGGCCGACGAATAGTTTGCCTGGCCCGCATTGCCCCTGAGCCCGGACACGGATGATATATTGATGATCGTGCCGCTGCGGCGCTTCATCATATGAGGATAAAGATGGCGTATCATGTTGAATGTGCCCTTCAGGTTAGTATCCATGACATCGTCAAAGCTCTCTTCGCTCATGGAAAGCAGGAGGCCGTCCCTGGTAATGCCGGCATTGTTGACGAGGATGTCTACGAACCCAAAGGCACTGAGGATCTCATCGACTGTAGCCTTAACTGTCTGAAATGACCGTACATCGCACCGGTAAGCGATCGCACGTACACCGAACAGCTGTGCCTGTTCTACGGTCTGCTCGGCTGCCTCCCGGTTTCCTGCATATATCAGTGCGAGGTCTGCTCCGATCGCGGCAAATTCCAAAGCTATGGCTTTGCCGATCCCCCGGCTTGCTCCGGTGATGACCGCTACTTTGTTTTTCAGCATATTATCCTCCGGTTGATCTGATTCGGTTGTTTGTTCGGATTACCTGTTTTTTATGACTTCAAGGGTTTTTGCAAGGCTGCCCTCGTCTTCGACATTCAGTGCCAGCGCATCGGGGATAATTGCGGACACAAGGCTGCAGAGCGTTTTTCCGGCTCCGACCTCGATGAATATATCGACTCCCCGGGCAGACATATCTTCTATCGTCTTTTTCCAAAGGACGGGTGACGAGACTTGCTCAAAGAGGAGATCCTCGCCCGTGTAGATCTGTGCCGTCACGTTTGAATACACCGGGATCTTCGGTTCCTTCAGCCTCAGACTGCCGAAATCCTGCCTCAGCCGGATCCCGGCTTCTGACATGTAAGGGGAATGGAAAGCGCCGCTTACAGCCAGCTTCACTCCTCTTCCTCCATACTGCTTGACGGTTTGGATCAGGATGTCGGCCTTCTCTTCGGCGCATGCCACCACAGTCTGGCTGCCGCTGTTGTAGTTTGCGGGGTAACAGTCACCAACCATTCCGGCTATCTCTTCGACCCTGTCCTCGGAAAGCTTCAAAACGGCCACCATAGCCCCTTTGTTTTTGCGGGCTGCGGTATCCATGTATTCCGCCCGCCTGCATACGAAACGAAATGCGTCCTCATATGTGAGATAACCGCCGAAAGCCAGGGCGGGGATCTCTCCCAGAGAGAATCCTGCAATAACGTCAGGAATGACATCCGATTCCGACAGGGCTTCTGCAGCCGCAAGGTCCGCGCAGAAAAGGCAGGGCTGCGTGTTGATGGTCACGGACAGCTCCTCTTTTGATGCCGTGAAGCACTGAATCGAGGTGCCTGCGCGGATCCTGTCAGCCATTTCGAATACCCGCCTGGCCGCAGCCGAGCGATCGAAAAGCTCCTTTCCCATACCGGGGTATTGCGAACCCTGCCCCGAAAAGAGGAATGCGACCTTACCCATTGAATGCACCGTTGAGGAGTCTTTCGGCCTGTTCAAAGATTCCGGTGATTATCTCCTCACAGGTCTGCTCCCTGTTTATCATTCCGCTTATCTGCCCGGCCATGAAGCAGCCGTTCTTTTCGTCACCTTCTACCGCAGCACGACGCAGTGCCCCGACACCGAATGCCTCCATCTCTTTGAGGGTCATCGTGCTGTCATACTCGTTTTTCTGGAACTGGCGCGAGAAGGGATTTTTCAGCGACCTTACGGGATGCCCGAGACGGCGTCCGGTCACGATGGTGTCGATGTCCTTCGCGCCGAGGACTTTGTTTTTGTAATTTTGATGTATCGTGCACTCTTTTGCCACCAAAAACCGGGTCCCAAGCTGGACGCCCTTCGCACCGAGCATGAATGCTGCCGCCACACCGCGTCCGTCTCCGATCCCGCCGGCTGCTATGACAGGTATGTTCACAGCGTCCACGACCTGCGGGACCAGTGCCATGGTGTTCAATTCGCCGACATGGCCACCGGATTCCCCGCCTTCGGCAATGACCGCGAAGGCGCCTGCGCGTTCCACCATCCTGGCCATCCCGGTGGACGGAACGACGGGCACGACCTTTATACCGGCTTCCAGCCATTCCTTCATATACTTGTTGGGCAGTCCGGCGCCTGTCGTGACGACGGGCACCCTTTCTTCGGCCACGAGCCTCGCGATCTCATCGGCGTGCGGGCTCATCAGCATGATGTTCACTCCGAAGGGCTTGTCGGTTTTTTCACGCAGCTTGCGGATCTCGGCGCGCACATAATCGGCAGGGGCATTTCCCGATGCGATGATGCCAAGACCTCCCGCATTCGACACGGCACTTGCAAGGGATGCGTCTGAAACCCATGCCATTCCGCCCTGGAAAATCGGGTAGCGTATACCGAATAAAGAGCTGATGGAATTGATCATCTGATTTTCTCCCACGTTCACCCAGTGATGTTGTCGATCAGGTCCGCGACATCTCCGATGGTCCTCAGGTTTTCGTCGATCTCGATGCTGATGCCGAACTGTTCCTCAAATGCCATGACAAGTTCAACAGTGTCCAGTGAATCGAGTCCCAGTTCCTCGAAGGTGGTCTCTCTCGTGATGGAGTCGATATCGATTTCCCTGTCTTCCGAAATCAATGCCGCGATTTTTTCCAAAGTCTGATTGCTTGCCATTTTCATCTACCTCTTTCATTGATCGATTGTTTACATAATGTAGCCGTTTGCTTGTTAGATGATCTGTCTTGCCGGGTCTTGCCTAAATTTCCATTATACAGGCACCGGAAGTCAGCCCCCCTCCGAATGCCGATAATACTACGATGTCTCCCTCTTTCAATTCCCCTGATTCAAGCAGTTCTCCCAGAAGGATGGGTATGCTGGCCGACGAGGTATTGCCGTAACGGTCGACGCCCGTCACAAGCTGGTCATCACGAAGGCCAAGTTTCTCCGCTGCAGACTGTATGATCCTTATATTGGCCTGGTGGGGGATCACTTTTGCAACATCTCCGATATCCATGCCCACTTCTTCAAGCACATCCGTGATGTCCCTGCACATCGAATTGACGGCAAACTTGAATACTTCCTTGCCCTTCATGTGCAGATATGAGGGGGGGCTCCCGCCTTGCCAGAAGGGACTGTTCCCGGTCGAACCGGGGATCGCGAGAAGACTGCTGTCGCCCTTTGCAGTGATCTTAATCGCCTTCAGGTTGCTTCCCTTTGCGAGAACTACGGCGCCCGCCCCGTCACCGAACAGGACGCAGGTTTCGCGGTCCTGCCAGTTGATGAATTTGGACATCTGGTCTGCTGCTACTATGAGCATGTAATTTGCACGTCCGGCATCAAAATATGACTTCGCGACGTCCAGGGCATATACGAATCCGGTACAGGCTGCGTTGATGTCAAAAGCGGGACAAGAGGCTCCCAGTTCGCGCTGGATCTCGCATGAAAGAGCGGGTATGATGTTGTCCCCCTGGATCGTCGGGCAGATTATGAGGTCCAGGTCCCGGGGCTTCACTCCGGATATTTCCATGGCGGCTGTCGCGGCAGCCATGCAGATATCCAGCAGCGTTTCGGTGGTGTTGATGAAACGCCTCCTGATCCCGGTCCTTGTCGAGATCCACTGGTCGCTGGTATCGACCATCCCGGAGAGGATTGAGTTTGAAAGGGAAAAAGAGGGATGTGCCTTGCCGGCACCCAGAATTTTCAGGCTCATTTGCTTCTCCCTATTTGCGTATTTATATGATCGGACAACAGGTAAATCACTGATCTGAAATGAAACATCTGAGCGGGTCAAAACCACAGAACAAAGAAAAACCGTTTGAACGAAAATAAACGAAGATGAACTGCTCAAGCAAAAAAGAACGAAGGTTAACTGCCTGAACGAAAGAGTGAAACTGATTTATGAAGCAGACTGATCGATGCAAAAAGAAAAGACATAACTTAAAAATATTTATATAAAAACTTTGAAGTATATATAACACAGAAATTTCCCTGTGTCAAGAGAAAAAAGGCGAGCTATTGCATGATGCGGCTGTTTGGGTTATTATGCTGTCAGAACAAAAATAAAGGGGAATTTTTGCTATGAAACTGTCAAAACGGACATGGGCCTCTTTTTTGCTCATAGGACTGGCCGGCCAGTTTGCGTGGACGATCGAAAACATGTATTTCAACGTGTACCTCTACAACACCATTTCCGAAAACCCGGGCTATATTGCCCTCATGGTAGCATCCAGCGCTATCGTCGCGACCCTCACGACATTTGTCATGGGCGCCTTATCGGACAGAGCGGCACGACGCAAACCTTTTATATGTATCGGGTACATATTGTGGGGGTTGTCAACCATGTCCTTCGGACTGATCAGCGTGGATAATGCGGCAAGGTTGTTTCCGGCGGCAAACTCCGTGGCTGTCGCGGCTGCCACACTGATCATCATGGACTGCATCATGACTTTTTTCGGTTCCACGGCAAATGACGCTGCATTCAACGCATATGTGACCGATACGACCACGACCGGTAACAGGGGAAGGGTAGAGTCCGTCCTCGCGGTGCTTCCGCTGCTGGCCATGCTGATCATCTTCGGACTGTTCGATCCGTTGACACAGAAAGGCGAATGGCAAAAGTTCTTCAATATTTTCGGCGTCATAGTTACCCTGACCGGTATAATATCGATATTCCTGCTGAAGCACGAAGAAACTGACAGGACCGGCGATGCAAACGAGCGCTACCTGCTCAGCCTCATCCACGGATTCAAACCTTCGGTCATACGGAGCAACCCCTCAATATACCTTGCATTGCTGGCACTGGGAATATTCGCGATCGCGCAACAGGTTTTTTTCCCGTATCTCATCATCTATATGCAGCGCTATCTTAAGATCGATGATTATGCGATCGTTTTGGGAGTCGTACTCATATTCGCCTCGATAGTAAGCGTGATTGGCGGCGGCTTTATTGACAAAATCGGAAAGATCAGGTTTCTGCTCCCGTCAGCAGTCATCATGTTTGCGGGACTTGTCGCCATGTTCTTTGTCCGCACCATGGTTACTGCGATCATAGCTGGCTGCATCATGATGTCCGGGAGCATGTTGGTTTCGGCGACCCTGTCGGCGATCGTCCGTGATCATACACCTGCAGATAAAGTCGGTCATTTCCAGGGGATCAGGATGATCTTTTATGTGCTGCTGCCGATGGTCATTGGTCCGTTCATCGGGGCGGCTGTCATAATGAACAGTGACAGTACATATGTGGAGCTGGGCGTCGTAAAGAGCGTGCCTACACCTTCGATCTTCCTGGCCGCCGCTGCGGTCCTGCTCCTCGTGGCGGTACCTGTCCTGGTTTTGGGAAAGAGGGAAAAGGAAAAGGGGAAAGTTATATGAAGACTATTTGGGGCGAAAACATCGACGTAAATAACGTACTGCCCGAATATCCCAGGCCTCAGATGGCAAGGGAGAGCTACATAAACCTGAACGGGATTTGGGAGTATGCTATCACGGATACCGAAGACCTGCCTGAAAGTTTCGACGGTGAAATCGTCGTTCCGTTTTCTCCTGAGTCCGAGCTCAGCGGAGTAAAGCGATTTCTCGAACCGGCTCAGACGCTTTGGTATAGGAGATCGCTAACGCTGCCGCGGGACTTCAACGTGGGACGAATCCTGCTGCACTTCGGCGCTGTCGACCAGATAGCCACGGTATATGTCAACGGCAGGGAAGTGTGCAGCCATGTCGGCGGATATACTCCGTTCAGTGCGGATATCACGGAATGTTCAACTGACGGTGAAATCGAAATAGTCGTGAAAGTCCGGGATCATTCCGACACATCATACCATTCAAGGGGCAAGCAGAAGATCAGGAGGGGAGGTATATGGTACACCCCTCAAAGCGGTATTTGGCAGACGGTATGGCTTGAAAGCGTACCTGAGCAATATATAAAGGGCTTGCGGATAACACCGCTTTACGATGAAAGCGAAGTCGAGCTTCTGGTGATGTCCGACAGCGACCTTCAATGCAAAGCCATCTGCTGCGAAAGTGAGATCCTCTTTAAGGCAAATGAGCCCGCAAGGCTGCATATCGATCCCTTTGTCCCATGGACACCGGAAAATCCCCACCTGTATGATTTGGCGGTCGAAATGGGAAAGGACCGCGTAAAGAGCTATTTCGGCATGCGCAAGTTTTCCGTAGAGCTGGATGAACATGGAGTAAAAAGGCTCTTCCTGAACAACAGGCCATATTTTCACAACGGATTGCTGGACCAGGGGTATTATTGTGACGGTCTGTATACCCCTCCCAGTGACGAAGCGATGATATTTGATATCAGGACGGCAAAGGATCTGGGGTTCAACATGCTCAGAAAGCACATAAAAATCGAGCCGCTCAGGTGGTATTACCACTGTGACAGGCTCGGCATGCTGGTCTGGCAGGACATGGTCAACGGCGGCGGTAATTACGGCTTTTTGACGGCCACGACTCCGCTCGTTACCGGTATCCATTTCAAGGACAACCGGTATAAGCTCTTCGGCCGTGAGGACCCGGAAGGAAGGGAACAATACTTCCGCGAGCTTGATGAGATGATAAACCATCTATACAATGCGGTGTCGATTGCGATGTGGGTCCCTTTCAACGAAGGATGGGGGCAGTTCGACGCAGAAGAAGCGGCTGACAGGATACGAAGGCTTGACACGACGCGTACTATCGACCACGCAAGCGGATGGCACGATCAATACATCGGTGACATCAAAAGCCTGCATGTATATTTCAGGAAATACAGGTTCAGGGAGGACAGGCTGGGCCGTGCAGTCGTCCTGTCCGAGTTTGGCGGGTATAATCACAGGGTAGAGGGACATTGCTTCAACGATAAGGATTATGGCTACAGGCGGTTTGCCTCCCGGGAGGAACTGCTTGCTGCATTAAGGGATCTCTACCTCGGCGAGATCATCCCTGCGAAGGGGAAGGGGCTCAGCGCCGCAGTTTATACCCAGCTTACCGATGTTGAGGATGAACTTAACGGCTTCATTACCTACGACCGTAAGGTAGTAAAGATACATCCTGACGAAATAAAAGACTTAATGGAAATGCTGCTGGATTAACAGATATATACTTTGAGCGAAATGTTACGTAATTCTATGCCGGTCATATGTACCATGATCTAATATGTTTGACTTGGTTTGTCATTGTTGGAGCGTTTCTGCTTTACTGTTATGCTTATAACTGCAGTTCCGGCTGAATCGGATGTGCATGTTTCAAACCTATATGTAAAATCACGAAAAGCGGTTCTTCAAGCTCGTTTCAGCTTGAAGAACCGCTTTACCATTGTCATTCAGAGTCATTGATTGGCTGGCTGGTTTTGCTGATGTTCTAGTATGTATGATGCTATTCTGCTATAGCTACTAAGATGCTGTTCTGATTAACGCTGTTCAGCTTTGATGCTGCTCGACCGCGAATCGAAACGGGTTGATGATCCTGTTCGGCCAGATCTTTGCGGCCATCCTGTACATGGCCTTTGCGTGTATGCGGTCGTGCCAGAGGAACCTGCGGAGCATTTTCGACAGGGTCCACTGCTCTCCGCTGCTGTCGGTAAAAACATTGTTTGTCAGAAAACCGCCCTTGTTTTCAAGGATCCAGAATCCCTGCAGCCTGCCCGCCAATATGTCAGGATAGTCATTTATGTCTATCCCTATCTGTGCGAAGTAGTATTTATTTACGCGGCAGACATGGTCATACATTTCCCTTGCTGTCCGCGGACGCTTTCCGTAAAAAGTCGCACGTTCGGGCAGATTGGTTTCGTCCTTGTAGGGAATGGAATCGTATAAGCTCTGGAAGTCTTCCGCCGATTTCAGCACGAGTGATTTCAGCTTGCCGTAGGCTCCCCGCTGAAGCGGTTTGAGTTCAGAATGAAAGATCACTTCGGTGTCGGCATCTTCGACTGCCAGATTCGTAGTGCTTGTCTGGATGATCACGTTTTCAAGCTTTCCGTCATAAGGGATATCTGCCCATTTGCAGTAGGACTGGATTTCCGGTTCAAACTTCCTGAGGGCCTCATCCAATTCTGCGGCTCTTGTAAATGCACCGGGAAAGCTCTCGGAAAAGAGAATGACTCCTTTGTCGTTTGATTCCTGAACTATCTTGTTTTCCACTAAGACTATCCTCCTCATGCCGAACTGCGTTCTGTCTAATTATAACATAACAATTAAACTTAGTGAACTGGATGTTGATTTTACAATTTGCTGCAACACAAAGGACAGTTTCCCTATTGACCTGCAAGAAGGGTTGTCCTTTGTGTTGCTTTGCCTATCGCTTATAAACGTTGTTTTATAGACTCACCGGGGACGTACATGACTCAACCGCGACCTTGTCATGTGAGTCGGCAAGAGATTTAATGGGCTTCTGATCTTTTGACCGATTGCCGGAATCCGTGATCATTCAGTGCGCAATGCAACAACGGGATCCTTGTTCGCTGCGATCCTTGACGGAATAAGGCCAGCGATAAATGTGAGCACCATGCTTATGATGATCAGCATTGCTCCTCCGGCCCATGGCAGCTCGGCACCGAGGGTCGAAATGCGGGTCAGCCTTTGGATGATCGAGTTTATCGGTATCGTCAGCGCCAGGGTAAGCCCGATGCCGATAATGCCCGAGACGAATCCGATGACGAGCGTTTCGGCGTTGAACACCCTTGAGATGTCCTTCTTGGATGCTCCGATGCTTCGCAGCAATCCTATTTCCTTTGTGCGCTCCAGGACCGAAATGTAGGTTATGATCCCGATCATTATGGAGGACACGACAAGTGAAATGGCCACAAAAGCGATCAGGACGTAAGATATTGCGTTGATGATGGTGGTGATCGACGACATCAGCAGCGCTACATAATCAGTGTAAGAGATCCTGTCTTCTTCTCCAACAGACTCGTTGTACTCTGCGATCCTGTCGGATATTGCATCCTTGTCTTCAAAGGTGGAAGCGTAAAGGTAGATCTTGCTGGGGCTTGAGCGGTCAACATATCCGAGGGTTTTCAAATTGTCTTCATATGTCGACTGCGAAACAGTGGAGGGCATATATTTGTCGAACAATGCCGCAAGCTCCTGTTCCGTGTAATTTGCGACAGCCATGTCCAGTGAGGCGGCCAGCTGGTCCGTTGTCTGGGAACCGAGCCGCTCCTGCACTGATGAGGCATACTCGGCACGGACTCTTTCCTCAAGCATCTTACGTACGGTCGCATACAGAGTCTCGTCGTCCATCTGGGAAATATATTCCGTTACTGCCTCAATATCCACACCCATTTCTTCCGCGAAGCTTTGCGCCATGGTCGTCTCGATATATTCCCGGTCAAGTGAAGCCATATACTGTTCTACGGCCTGTGCTACATACTCGTCGGAAGGTACGGACGAAATTTCGGTAAATATAGCCGCTTTTCCGGCGTTTGGCAGGGATGCGAAGTATTCGGTTATGAGCGCCGCTTTTTCGCTGTCGGGGATCTCCTCATCTTCATTCAGGAAGGGCAGCCCGGTTATGACATCGGTATCGGGGTCATCTAGCTGAGCTTTGATGATCTGACTGTCTTCGGACAGATCGATCAGGTAGTCGGTGAGAGCGGTGGTATACCCTATGGCGCCGGTCATCATTGCCGCAGCGGCGTCGGGGTTTTGCCTTACTACTCCGGTTATTTTCAGCTCTATGCCGTTTTCATAGAGTATCGACAGGCCCGTATCGCTCTTGCTTATATCCCTGTATACTTTTCCTTCGCTGTCAAACTGGTATAATTCCCAGGGAGGTATGAGCCTGAATGTCATGTCGCAGATTTCCTCGTAGGACCACTTTTCCTGCTTGACTTCTATCGGTTCGCGTTTGGCTGATGCGATCATCAGATCCCGCATCTCGTCGGCCGACTTAAGGCCCAGGGCATAAAGGACCAGGTCGCTTATTTCGTTGTTTTTGTCCACGATCAATACAAGCTCGTTGTAAGCCTCGGGCCATTTGCCGTAGAGCAGGTCATACTGATCGAAAAGGATATCGTTTACAAGGGCATCGCCCTCGCCCGGAAGCATTTCTTCCCATATTTTGAGGGTGGAGAAGTTTGAGTACATAGAGGAGTTGTAGAAGCCTGGAGGATATGGGGTGTCTGCGGCATCGCCTTCGGCTGCCGGCGCATTGCCTGACGATGTCCCTCTGCCTGTCATTATCGACTTCATAAGGGCTTCCAGGTCCGACTTGATGATCTTTCCGTTCTCGTCCTTTGTATATATGTTGAGATCAAGGTCATAAGCGTAATGGACTGCGCTGAGGTGGTCCTCAAGGCCGTTGTTTTCCGACTCAAGGAACTGCTTGAACGCTACCAGGTTGTTTTTTGTGGTGGCATTGGAGTTTAGAGTTTTGATCAGGTCGTATGCTACGGAAGAAGAGTAAACCGCATCAAGATCATGCTGCGCCTCTTTGTTCCTTGCGCCCATAAGCGTTGTCATCAGAGATGTGATGTCTACGGTTTCAGCTTCGATCGTGATCGGATATGATGAAAGGGTGTCCTTCTGGACTGAGTCAATATATGACTGGATGCCGTTCGACAGGGCGAGTATGAGCGCGATCCCAATTATGCCTATGCTGCCCGCGAACGATGTCAGGAAAGTCCGTGCCTTTTTGGTGAGCAGGTTGTTGAATGACAGGGAGAGCGCAGTGAAAAATGGCATCGAGCTTTTTCTTTTTGCCTTAAAGACCCTGCGTCGCTTTTTCTCCTGTGGTTCTGTTTTCCGGTCTTCCCTGTTTTCCGGGAAATACGGGTTTGTATCGTCTATAATGCTGCCGTCAAGGAGCCTTACGATCCTGGTCGAGTATTTTTCCGCCAGTTCCGAGTTGTGGGTGACCATGATGATCAGGCGATCTTTTGATATTTCCTTAAGTATCTCAAGCACCGATACGCTTGTCTCCGAGTCCAGAGCACCGGTCGGTTCATCTGCCAGTATTATCTCGGGGTCATTGACAAGGGCGCGTGCGATGGCTACCCGCTGCATCTGGCCGCCCGACAGCTGGTTTGGCTTTTTGTGGATCTGGTCCGCAAGTCCCACTTTTGCAAGCGCATCGATCGCTCTTTTTCTGCGCTCCGATTTTGAAACCCCGGACAGGGCCAGCGCCAGCTCGACGTTTGCAAGCACGCTCTGATGGGGAATGAGGTTGTAGTTCTGAAAGACAAAGCCGATGGAACGGTTCCTGTAGGTGTCATAGTCGCGGTCGGTAAAATTCCTGGTGGGCCTTCCGTTTACTGACAGATCTCCGCCTGACGGCCGGTCAA
>JAAYMG010000280.1 GCA_012521525.1 Clostridiales bacterium
ACGACGTGACTACGATCAGATAAACGATGGTAACAAGAAGTTTTGGGACCGGATGTATCCTGTGTATGGCAGTGTCTTTCCGGGCCAAGTCATCCAACTGTCTTATATTGTATATTGAATCCACTATTTTTGACATGATATCTATCCTTTAATGCTGTCAAGAGGGGCGGGGATTCCTCCCCACCCCCCTTTATAGCAATTATTCCTCATCTGTCCTGGGTTTTCGCTTTTTAACCGCGTATATGATCAGGCCAATCAAACCCGCCAGTGCAAGAGTCAAACCTCCGCCCACAATACCTGAGACACTGGTTCCCGTGTAGCCGGTGGCCTCAGCATCAGCTTCCGTCTTAAAGCTATAATCAGGCAAAAATGCAGTCTTGTCTTGTATCGCCGCCAGTACGTTATGCAGCACGCTGTCCGGTGCTTCCAGTTCAGCAGTTCCGGCAGTCCGCTCCATTGACCATTCCAGTCCGTCGGGGTTTGATGACGCAAACCATGATACGAATCCACCGATAACTAAAGCCGCAATCAAAAACACAGTAACTATTGTTTTTATTGAAGTTTTGCCGGATGTCTTCCCTGTCACAGTATTATCGAGTATTTCCGGCCTTACTTTCCAGACAAAGGTCACGACCACGGCTGTCACGAGCCCCTCAACTATGCCGATCGCCAAATGGATCGGCTGCATCAGCAGAACAAAAGAGCCAAAAGGCAATTCTGTCTTTCCGGATAGCAAGGTCTGCAGCACGACGCTGAATGCCCCCATCTGCAAACCAATGACGGATGAGACTATTGAAGCTCCGACTATCCTTCCGGTTGTAAATCCTTTCTGTGTCATCCTTTTGAATATCAAGGGATATGAGACAAAGCATGTATAGAATCCAAGGTTGAACACATTGCAGCCATACGCAAGAAGTCCGCCGTCCCCGAAGAACAATGCCTGTATGAGCAAAATGGATGCCATCGTCAAAAATCCTGCATGCGGTCCAAGCAGGATCGCGAGAAGCATCCCTCCGCCGAGATGGCCGCTTGACCCTGTTCCAGGTATCGAGAAGTTGATCATCTGGGATGCAAAAACAAATGCACCCATGACCCCCATCAGTGGTACCTTCTTGTCATCCAGGTCGTGTTGGACTTTTTTTACTGAGTATGCTGTGACACAGGCCGAGGCAGCTGTCATTGCTGCGCCCACAACCGGAGAAATAAGAGCATCCGCCATATGCATGATAAATCACCCTTTACTCGACAATAATCAAGTATAGGTTACATCATGCATTTTCTTTGCACAAGCCCATACGGGGGATAGGAATATGTACGATAGCTTTTTGCCGGAATACGCTTATGACCAAGTCCGGGACAGGATACATTGCATGCCAAATCGGGAACATATCCCCCGGATAGGGATATGACCATCAACTGATCTTTGTGATGCCCCGCTGCTTCTTTGCGATTCCCCGCTACTTGATAAAGCTGTCAATAGCTTTTGTCAGCTCTTCAATAGCAGTCTTATCCCCTGATTCGACCGCATCCACAATGCAGTGTTCCATATGATCCTTTAATATGATCTTTCCGGCATTGTTCAGCGCCGAGATTACCGCAGACAGCTGGATCAGCACCTCGCTGCAATCCCTTCCCTCTTCTACCATTCGCTTTACCGATTCCAGATGGCCGATAGCCCTGGACAACCTGTTCAAAACCGTTTTTGTAAACTGATGACTGTGTTTATGGTCGCTTTCATGGCTATGAGTGTACTCCGTACCGTCCGGTAATTTATGCGAATGTACCTTCCATTTCATTTCGTCTTTCATAACAGACTCCTTCCGGCTTATACTATCCAACCAATATCCAAACAGTCTAATAGTAGCTATCGATCACCTGTACTGTACCGCTTCATCCTTCATTTCACTTTTTCCGTGCGGACTATTACTCATAGATCTCAACCCGGATCGCCCCGGCATCAGGCTGACAATTTCAGTATTTACCGGGCAAGTGAGTACCGCCCCATTTTCAGGATTATATTTTTATACATATTCGCAGGGTATATATTGAATCCGGAATTATCCGCGTGTTTTCTCTCAAAGCGTTTTTTCCATAAGATAAAAGCGCCCTTTTCGAAAGTCCGCATATCCGCGTTTTTCATAGCCGTTTTTCTCATATAGCCTCAAAGCAGATGGATTGTTTGAAAATACATCCAGCCTGATCGATGAATACCCCAAGCTCTTTGCCTGCTCTTCAATATGCGACAGCACCTCGGAACCGATACCCCTGTTCTGATGATCCGGCGAAACACAAAATCTATGGATTATGCATGCGCTTTCC
>JAAYMG010000281.1 GCA_012521525.1 Clostridiales bacterium
CCGAATTGGGTTCGCTGGTGGTATATACCACGCCGATCTTTCTCGCCTCGGGCAGGAACGCGCGAATCATTTTCAACTGCGCTTCCAGCGGCAGCACGTCGGATGTCCCCGTGACGTTGTACTCAGGTCTTTCGAGCGACTTTACTATGCCTGCGGCCACAGGATCGGATACCGCGGTAAATATTACCGGGATATCGTTGTCCTTTGCCGCGCTGTACGCCGACATGGCAGCGGGGGTAGCAATTCCGACGATCATGTCATACTTTGATGCGGCCATGTTTTTGGCTATCATATCGCTGTTCGACATCTCTCCCTGAGCATTCTGGAAATCTATTTTTATGTTTTCTCCGTCAACGAATCCCGCTTCCTTCAACCCCTGGACAAAGCCCTCATAGCAGTTGTCAAGAGAAGGATGCGGAGCAAACTGGATCACTCCGATATTTAGGACTTTCGTCCCGTTGCCGCCAGACTGTTGATTGCACGAAACCATAGTAAATATAAGTGAAAAAATCAATACGGTAATGATCACGGCTGCAATGGATCTTCTCTTATTGCTGTTGCTCTTATTGCTCTTGCTTCCTGCTGGATTATCAAAAAATCGTTTCATGGTGGTTCCTCCTCAGACAGTATTGATTTGATGTTGTGATAAGCCTGTTTTCGAATGCACACTCAATGATGTGTCCGCATTCCTGCGAGATGTTGGTTTCTCCGCGCCACCAGCCCTCAATCAATCGGAACCACCTCCTTAATTTCACCTGATAATATTAGGGTATCAAAAAAGCTCTTATCCCAAGTTTCCTTAGGACAAGAGCCGTGCTCCTGCGGTACCACCTAAATTGGCAATGATAGCCCACTCGTTCCATATACGAACATATATGCTCCCTTGGTAACGGGTGGAGTTCCCGTCAGATTGCTACTCGAAGATTTCATCCGGACGGACCCGGCCGGGTCACGGGAAGAAAGCTCCTTTCGTTCTGCCCTCATAAGTCCATTCCATATCGCAACTTATGCCGCGCTCGCACCTACCGCAGCTCTCTGTAAAAAGTCAGCCGATATGTACTACTCTTAATCACAGGTTTGCTCTTATGTATGCGGTTTTTCAGCTCATCTTTTGATGGTTGTTCCCATTATATTCATCAATACCCGCTTTGTCAACAGTCAGATTTCACAATAATCATGCAGGCACTTTATTGCTGGAGCCACTGCCCATTGGCCCGGATCATCTTATCATTCAGATCCGTATGGCTACTGGTTATTTTCAGAATCCTGCTGTCCTTCGCCATTCTCTTTGCCTGGGATGCCATCCTGCGGCAGCGAATCGGATTTCTGTTGTTCGCTTTGCTTCTGTTGATTCGGCTGCGGCTGGATGTATTGCTGCGGACCGTCGGATACCTGAACACTTCCGGCAGGCTGCGTATTCTGAGATGCTCCCCTCATAAAGGAAGTATTCGTATTTATCCGGCTTACGTTGTCATGAATGGAGAAAATTATGATGAGCAGTTCATAACTGATTCTCGTAACCAAATTTCCTATTATAATAATGACGATACCGGACAAGAATGACACAAACAGCATATACAGCCCGTAAAGAGTTATGCTGCAAACCGTCAGGAGATAGAGGAACTTCAGCAGGCTCAGGCTGAACATCGTCCTGAAGTTCAAAGCCCTGTGGGCCCACAGCAGGAATCCATTGTATCTTGATTCATTTTTTGCGGGCATGAAAACGATGAATATAACGATGGCAGCTATTATCCCCAGAAAGATACAAGCAGCCAGTGCGAACCCGGTAGTTACATAGCGGTCAAAGGGTGTATAACCGTAGATTGCCATTTTTTTATCCTCCTTGTACAATTAATATTAGCCGTTTGTAAAACTCAAAAAAGCCGCACGGCACAAGGCTTTTTCGTGAAATA
>JAAYMG010000282.1 GCA_012521525.1 Clostridiales bacterium
GCAATTGCGGAGAGCTGCCCGTACCCTTTCCCGGGATTCGCGGACCGAAGTTCCGGGAAGCCCGACGATATCGAACGATGGCAGCCCCGAATAAAGAAAGCATTCTACCGATATCTTGTATCCGCCGATGCCAAAGATTCCGGCTGAAATAATATTGCTGACCATGATGTTCGCCTCTTGAATAAAATGACATATGGCAATAAATGCCAACCGATGTTACCATATTTTAACATCCAAGAGGCGTAACGTCAACATATCCAGCGAAAAGCAAACATCAATAAAATATAATGATATATCGTATAAATACTATCATAGGCTGCCAAATGCGTCAATAACCGTAAAAGGCTGCTGATCTTTCATTTTTTAGTCAATAGTGTTTACAGTTCCACATTTTCGTGATAAAATGACATTTGGACATTATTGCTTGTCAGACATTTTAATTTTGGCGAACCTAAACATAGTGTCTTAATTTAAAAGGTTTGCTGTTAGATACTAAGGAGGAAGTACATACATGGCTCGTACTAAAAAGACCATGGACGGCAACACTGCTGCTGCGCATGTTGCTTATGCATTTACCGAAGTTGCCGGTATTTACCCGATTACCCCCTCTTCGGTCATGGCAGAGCTTGTCGACAGTTGGTCAGCAAACGACAAGAAGAACATCTTTGGGCAAGCCGTCAGGGTTGTAGAAATGCAATCAGAAGCCGGTGCCGCCGGTGTCGTTCACGGTTCACTTGCCGCAGGCGCTCTGACTACAACTTTTACCGCTTCCCAGGGACTCCTGCTGATGATCCCGAATATGTACAAAATAGCAGGAGAATTGCTGCCGGGTGTCATCCACGTTTCTGCCCGTACAGTAGCTACACACGCACTGAGCATTTTCGGTGACCATTCAGACGTCATGGCTTGCCGCGCAACCGGTTTTGCAATGCTGGCGTCGACGAATCCCCAGGAGGTAATGGACCTGGGAGCCATAGCCCATCTTTCCGCCATCAAGGGACGCGTGCCTTTCCTCCATTTCTTCGACGGGTTCAGGACCTCCCACGAGCAGCAGAAGATTGAAGTGTGGGACTACGATACCCTGGCCAAGATGGTGGACATGGAAGCCGTCGAAAGGTTCCGTAAGAACGGCCTCAATCCTGAACGTCCGGTCCTCCGCGGATCGGCCCAAAACGGCGATATATTCTTCCAGGCACGTGAAGCAAGCAATCCGTATTACAATGCGCTTCCTGCCGTTGTGGAAGAGTATATGGAAAAAGTCAATGCCGAGATAGGAACAAACTATAAGCTGTTCAACTATTATGGCGCTCCCGATGCGGAACATGTCATCGTGGCGATGGGCTCGGTATGTGACACGATCGAAGAGACGATCGACTACCTTGCCGCAAGAGGAGAAAAGGTCGGACTCGTCAAAGTACGTCTGTTCCGCCCGTTTGTATCCGAAAGATTCATTGAAGCATTGCCCAAGAGCGTAAAAGTGATTTCGGTCCTTGACCGCACGAAGGAACCGGGTGCACAGGGCGAGCCTCTGTATCTCGATGTCGTTACCGCTCTTCGCAATGCCGGCCTTGATGACATCAAGGTGTTTGGCGGCCGTTATGGACTGAGTTCAAAAGACACACCTCCTTCAAATATCATAGCCGTTTACAGAAACATGCAATCGGCTGAGCCGAAGAGGATGTTCACGGTCGGAATCGATGACGATGTGACACACCTCTCATTGCCGATTACAGAGAATCCGAATACGACTCCGGAAGGTATCATTTCCTGCAAGTTCTGGGGTCTTGGCTCGGACGGCACTGTCGGCGCAAATAAGAACGCCATCAAAATAATCGGTGACCACACCGATATGAATGTACAGGCGTATTTCTTCTATGATTCAAAGAAATCCGGAGGAATCACGGTTTCGCATCTCCGTTTCGGAAACAAGCCGATCAAGTCGACTTACTACATCTCGCAGGCTGATTTTGTCGCATGCCACAACCCGTCTTACATAGGCAAGTACAAGATGGTACAGGATGTCCGTCCGGGTGGGACTTTCCTGCTCAACTGCCCGTGGACTGAAGAGAACATCGCAGATTATCTGCCTGCGGAAGACAAGCGCTATATTGCAGAGAACGATATAAAGCTCTACGTCGTTGACGGAGTCAACATAGCAAAAGAGATAGGCCTCGGCGGCCGCATCAACATGATCCTGATGTCCGCATTCTTCAACCTGTCCAAGATCCTCCCGATCGAGGACGCAGTGAAGTACATGCGCAAGGCTGTGGTAGACTCTTACGGAAAACGCGGCGAGGCCGTTGTCAACATGAATTACCAGGCAATTGAGGCCGGTATTTCCAGCGTCAAGGAAATCAAGGTTCCGGAAGACTGGAAATATGCGACAGAAGAGCCGAAGGCCCTTGAACTCAAGGGAGATCGCAAAGACCTTGTTGAGTTTGTCGAAAAGGTCATGATCCCTGCAAACAACCAGCAGGGCGACAAGCTGCCTGTATCGGCCTTCAAGGATGCCGCAGACGGAACATTGCCGCAGGGCACCTCGGCGTACGAAAAACGCGGTATTGCGGTCGACGTTCCCAAGTGGATACCCGAAAACTGCATACAGTGTACACAATGTTCCTATGTATGTCCGCACGCCGTTATCCGTCCGTTCGCTTCAACTGCTGATGAGGTCGCAAATGCACCCGAAGGATTCAAGTCCAAGAAGATGATCGGCAAGAATCTCGACCTCCAGTTCTCAATAATCCCGTCCGTACTCGACTGCACAGGCTGCGGAGTCTGCGCACAGGTATGCCCGGCAAAGACCAAGGCGCTCGTCATGACTCCTCTCGAAGAAGAGCTTCATATCCAGGAGCACTTTGACTATGCATTTGAGAATATCACCTATAAGCCGGAAGTACATGAGGCATTCCCGGTAACCACGATAAAAGGTTCACAGTTCAATCAGCCGTTGCTCGAGTTCTCCGGCGCATGCGCAGGATGCGGCGAGACACCTTATGCAAAGCTCATTACCCAGCTCTTCGGTGACAGGATGCTGATCGCGAACGCCACCGGATGCTCATCGATCTGGGGTGGATCCGCACCTTCCACACCGTATACCGTGAACCGCGAAGGCAAAGGTCCGGCATGGGCAAACTCCCTCTTCGAGGACAACGCCGAGTTCGGATACGGAATGCTTCTGGCAACACAGCAGCGCCGCTTGGCCGTTGCTGAGAAAGTACGCAAACTTATTGAGATCCCGTACTGCGATGAAGCTATCGTTGAAGCCGGAAAGGCATGGCTCGAGAGCATGAATGACGGCGAGGCCTCCAAGAAGGCATCCGCTGATCTCGTAGAAGCGCTCAGAGTCCAGAAGGACGACTGCAGCTGCGAAGCTTGCACGCTTGCACGCGAGATCCTCAATGATTCCGATATGCTCGTCAAGAAATCCGTATGGGTATTTGGCGGAGACGGATGGGCATATGATATCGGATTTGGCGGACTGGACCATGTCATCGCTTCGGGTCAGGATATCAACATCTTCGTATTCGACACCGAGGTCTATTCCAACACCGGCGGCCAGGCGTCCAAGGCTTCACAGCTCGGACAGGTCGCGCAATTCGCCGCGGCAGGAAAGAGCCAGGCAAAGAAGAGCCTCAGCGAAATAGCCATGTCATACGGCAACGTCTATGTCGCACAGGTTTCTATGGGTGCCAACATGAACCAGGTCCTCAAGGCTCTGCATGAGGCTGAAAGCTATCCGGGTCCGTCATTGATCATCGGATACGCACCCTGCATCAACCACGGTATCAAGGGCGGCATGACCTATTCTATGGCCGAAGCCAAGGCTGCTGTGGAAGCAGGATATTGGCATCTGTTCCGCTACGATCCGAGGCTCAAGGCAGAGGGCAAGAGTGCTTTCATACTCGACAGCAAGGCGCCGACAAGCTCATATCGCGACTTCCTCGCCGGAGAGGTCCGTTACTCCAGCCTGGTACGTGCGTTCCCCGAACGCGCAGAAGAGCTGCAGGAGCTTGCAGAGCAACATGCCAAGGAGCGCTATGAGAAACTTGTTCGCCTGCAGGAGCTGTACAAGTAACGCTTTTTCCAGACATTTATGTTTGTCAACCTTGACAGGTCTCATATTGACGAGCTTGAATAGGTAAAATATTGATGTGCCTTACCCGGTCAAATGCCGGATAAGGCACATCTTTATATGCTTTTATATGCTGAATAACTGTTTCCACGCTTGAACCGTAAAATTCGTATATCATGATCCCGGTGAAATATTTCGGCGGATGTTGGACAGAGTTTTCGCAAAGGACCCACGATCGGTCGAACATGTTAACGGTAGACCCAAAAAGTTGGTCCTTGTGCAAAATACGTCCGGGATTTATGAATTATGGGCTGAATGAAGCAGTTTGATCTAACTTATAGCCCTGGATCAAAGTTGACGCTTTTGAGAATGGTTCCGCCCCCGACGACCGTTTCGCCATCATAAAACACAACAGCCTGACCGGGAGTGATTGCCCTTTGAGGTTCATCGAACCGTACCGATACAGTTCCGCTATCACCGGGGAATATGGTTGCCGGTGCTTCTTTTTGGCTGTATCTGGTTTTGACGTTTACGGTCATCGGCTCACTTAGTGACGGTATCGATATCCAATTTATGTCAGCCGCAACGAGGCCGTTTTTATAAAGCTCCTCCTCCGTACCTATCACAACAGTGTTGCTCTCATAGTCCTTGTCGACCACATACCTTGGGCCGTCAAAGCTCAGCCCTATTCCTCTCCGCTGTCCGATCGTGTAGTGGATGATTCCTTTGTGGGTCCCCAGTATATTTCCTTTTGCATCGACAAAATTACCGGGCTTTGAATCCTGACCCGTGGTCTTTTCTATAAAGCCGGCATAGTCTCCGTCGACAACGAAGCAGATGTCCTGGCTGTCGGGCTTTCTTGCTGTAACAAGGCCATGCTCATCTGCATACTCTCTAACTTCCTTTTTCAGCATATCACCGAGAGGGAAAAGGGTATGAGCAAGCTCATGCTGTGTAAGCGCATAGAGTACGTATGTCTGGTCCTTCGTAATATCCCTGGCCTTCTTCAGCTCATATCTTCCTGTGGCCCCGTTAAACTCAATTCGGGCATAGTGCCCCGTTGCGATGTAATCCTGCTCCATCAAAAGGGCACGATCGATCAGCTTGCTGAATTTGACATACCTGTTGCAGTCGATACAGGGATTAGGTGTCCTGCCGTGCAAATACTCATCGACGAAGCGAGACATTACCGAGTTCTGGAAGTGTATCCCAAAGTTGAACACGTAGTGCTCAAAGCCCAGCTTGTATGCTACGCTTCGTGCGTCCTGAACGTCCTCAAGCGAACAGCATGTCCTCGTTCTTTCTTCTATCCCTATGTCGCTGTTTGAGAAAAGCTTTAGCGTGACACCGCATACTTCGTAGCCCTGCTCCAGCAAAAGGGCTGCGGCAACCGAGCTGTCCACTCCTCCGCTCATAGCGACCATTACTTTTTTCTGCATAAGATCTCCTTGTCTGTTTTGCCTGGGCTTACCCGAATTTCAAATGACAATATCATTTTACCATAAGTGCGAAATTTATAAAGCAGTAATTTGAAGGTATTTGTTTTGCAATATGAGTATGCTTAACATAAAAATGATAATGTCGATCAAGATGATTCAAACCGATGAATGTCATATAAAGACTTATGTATGTTGAATTAAGTTTATCCATAAAGGCTGTTCATCAAGGGTTTTCATGATAAAAATCAAATCAGATAACCTGGCAGAAAAAGAGCATATTGTGCCAGTGTTAATTGCATTCGTATCCTGCAGACAGCAAAATTCGCAATGTAAATCGCAACATTAACACTGTTCTTTTGATGTGATGCTCTTATAATAATGAAAGTGCAATTTGGCTTAGAAGAGAAGTAGTTGAGAAATCAAAGTGAAACCGGTACAATTAATTCTCATAAAACATATTGCAGAAATATAACGGGAGAGGTGCAATGATGAGACCTGATATTGGGCGCATAGGACTTGCAGTGACCTCGGGATCGCATGCAGGTTTGTCAGAAGGTGAAATATGCTCCGCAATCGAACAGGCCCTCTCCGATCACATCGATAAGCTCAGAAAAGTACTGATCATTCCACCCGATATAACACGGATCCATTCGGGTGCCGGAATGATCACACAGCATTTGTACAGGCTGCTAAATAAAAACTGCATCGTAGACATACTTCCCGCACTCGGGACACATGTGCCGATGACCAGGGAAGAATGTGCCTTAATGTATGGAGATATCCCATTTGAGCGTTTTATTGAGCATAACTGGCGCCGTGATGTCGTAAGGCTCGGTGAAGTACCGGCAGAATTCGTAAGAAGTGTGTCTGAAGGCATATATAATGAACCGATAGCAGTAGAGATAAACAAGCTGCTTTTAGACCCGTCTTATGACCTGATCCTCTCTGTCGGTCAGGTCGTCCCTCATGAAGTGGCGGGCATGGCAAACTACTCAAAGAATATATTTGTCGGTTGCGGCGGCAGCAGCATGATCAACGGCACACATATGCTGGGTGCCTTTTATGGATTGGAAAGGCTGATGGGGAAGGATCATTCACCGGTGAGACAGGTCTTTGACTATGCGGAAGAAAACTATATAAAAGAACTGCCGTTAGTCTATATCCTGACTGTCGTGGCTCCGTATGATGACGCTCATGGCATTTACGGCCTGTTTATAGGACGCGATCGCAAGTATTTTGAACAGGCTGTCAAACTAAGTACAGAGAGAAATATCATATTCACTGACAAACCTTTTAGTAAAGTTGTAGTATACCTGGACGAGAATGAGTTCAGGAGCACGTGGCTTGGAAACAAGGCTATCTACAGAACAAGAATGGCGATTGCCGACGGCGGTGATCTGATAATACTGGCTCCGGGAGTAAACAAGTTCGGCGAGGACGAGCTGATCGATCGACTCATCAGGAAATATGGCTATATAGGGAGGTTGAATATCCTTGACCTCGTGGAAAAAAATGAAGATTTGAAAAGCAATTTATCCGCTGCCGCGCATCTGATCCATGGGTCATCCGACTCACGGTTCAACATAACATATTGTACTAAACATCTGAAAAAAGAAGATGTCGAGGGCGTAGGATTCAGGTACTTCCCCTTTGATGAGGCGATAAAGCTTTATGACCCGAAGAAACTGGAAGACGGTCTGAATAATGTTCAGGGAGAAGAGGTATATTATGTTAGCAACCCTGCGCTAGGGCTTTGGGCTGACAGAAAGAAGTTTTTCGCAGATTGATCGGCAAACGACCAAATCATATCGTCGTTCTGGTTTTGAGCAGCGAAGGATTGCCTTCGCTGCTAAATTTACAAATAAGTAACTTTACCTGTACAGTATTTTGGTATATTTGATCATTTTAATAACTCACTATATATATTCTGAATATGGTTAACTTGATTATTAAATTGTTTAGTAAACGATATGGGTAGAAATATCAGGATAATGCGAAATCATATAAGAAATAGAGGAGCATAAGGGCGAATTTAGGTTTATTATTTATGTGTTAAGTAAAATTAAGCTGTTAAAATCACTTGACAAATGCCTAACATAAATAATATACTTAAGCCGGTAATGTTCGGCCGTAATCTTTACCAGCAATCCATGCACTTAACAATTTATAGGAGGAATTATTTAGATGTACAATAAAAGACTGATGGCAATATTGCTGTCATTGCTTCTTGCATTTGGTCTTTTTGCAGGTTGTACTACCAAGACTCCGGAACCGTCGAAGACACCGGGCGCAAATGAAACCACCACACCCGGGAACGAAACCGCAGGACCCGGGGAAGACAAGTCGATAAAATTCCCGCTGGACGAACCCGTTACCTTCAAGATTTGGGCAGGTCCGATGAGCACGACCGCCAACATGACAACACCAAACGACAGCCTCGCATACCAGGAAGCCGAGAGAAGGCTGAATGTCCA
>JAAYMG010000283.1 GCA_012521525.1 Clostridiales bacterium
ACACAAGTCCGTAACCCGTTGCCTGTGTCCTGACGAGCGAGCCGCCGTATACCAGCCCCTTGCCAGTAAGGACACCATTGAACGTATTGGTCAGGCGCTTGTACTGTCCGTAAAGATACCCTATTTCGCGCGCCCCGACACCTATATCGCCGGCGGGTACGTCGGTATCCGGTCCGATGTGGCGGAACAGCTCGGTCATGAAGCTCTGGCAGAAAGCCATGATTTCGCGGTCCGACTTGCCCTTCGGGTCAAAATCCGAGCCGCCCTTGCCTCCGCCGATGGGCTGACCCGTCAGGGAATTCTTCAGCACCTGTTCGAATCCCAGGAACTTCATGATGCTGAGTGATACGCTGGGATGGAAGCGCAGTCCGCCTTTGTATGGGCCAATGGCACTGTTGAACTGGACACGGTAGCCTTTGTTTACCTGGACTCTTCCCGCATCGTCGACCCATGGGACCCTGAAGATAACGATGCGCTCAGGCTCACAGAGCCTTTCAAGAAGGCCCGCCCTTTCATACTCCGGATGCGCATCCACATAAGACTGCAGCGATGTGAGTACCTCGGTCACTGCCTGAATATATTCAGGCTCATTTGGATTTTGCGCTTTTACCCTTTCAAGTACTTTCATTGTGTAAGACATAAATCCGCTCACCTATCCAATAGTATAAAAAAAAGCGCTTTACGGCGCATTTCAAGCAACTATGCCGATAAACACCGTTGTTTATCGCGTTAATTATATAATGCACTAAAATGCTTGTCAATATGATTCAATATGATTTTCCGTTTTCCGTCATTTTCCTTCAGAAAACTCTATCCTGTTGCGTCCCAGTTTACAATATGAATCAAATTTCAATACCGATTATATCAACGGATTTACCCACCCAAACAGATACTCTCCTCTGGATTGCGTACAAGAAGTATAGACTTTACCCGCTCTATGCACCTGCCCCTTTCCGGAAATATCATTATTATATTATCACAGCGGATATGGTGCTGCAGTAATTCACAACAGCCTTTTTGGAGAGTATCACATATTATGATATGAAAAGCATGAAAAGGAGCTGACCAAATTGATCGATCGTGAAGATACGAATGCCCAATACATACTTAAAGACTATGGGCCGCGTCCGCTGGTATTCAACATCAGCAAAGCGACAAGGCAAAACAATACATTCCGCACTGCGTTCTGGACCGGAAAACATATGCAGCTGACTCTGATGAGCATCAGGGTCGGTGAAGATATCGGGGCTGAGATGCATCCGCAGCTTGACCAGTTTTTGCGGATCGAGCAAGGCCATGGCCTGGTACTTATGGGGCCCCGACGTGACAACATGAACATGCGGGTGAACGTTTCAGACGATGACGCAATCATCGTTCCGGCCGGGACCTGGCATAATGTGGTCAACATCGGCAGCATACCGTTAAAGCTCTACTCGATTTACGCCCCTCCGGAACATCCGCACGGAACTGTACATGAAACCAAAGCAGACGCAATGGCAGCTGAACATGACCACTGATAACCTGATCATTCGAACGCTGAGCAACACGAATTTGTGTTGCTCAGTTTTTGTGTATATCAACTGTACAGTTTATTGTACTGCTTGATTGCCAAAATAGTTTGACATGTCGAATATTGTCGGATACAATTAAAAGTACCAGGGCTGGTAATGTTTACTGCGTTCCGATCCTGAAGCAATTTGAAAGGAAAACCGAAAAGTGAAAAACAGCATCAGTTCAGAGCTGATTTCGGTCCATGAACAGATAAAGTACATCCAAAGAAAAGTCGAAAATATCAAAAACACCTATTGCTATAGGTACATAGACTCCTTCGGAAGAGAATACGATATCGATCTCGAATGGTTCAAGATCGAGACGAAATACGGGCAGTTGATCGAAGAGGAGCAAACCCCGGAAGGAAAATTGAAATATTGCGAGATGATGTATCAGGAATGTATGGACCTGGTATACGAAGAAATCGAGAGCCGGCCCGAACCTCTGCTGTTTGAAAAAGATGCGTGCGGAGGCGACAGCATACTGATCGTGCATGAAAGTCAGGCAGAAATGTTTTTATGATCATATCGAATGAAAAAGGAGAGAGACGACCATGATTTG
>JAAYMG010000284.1 GCA_012521525.1 Clostridiales bacterium
CATGTCGACTGCTCCCCTCATTCAACTTTGCCAAGGTATATCTTTGCGGAGCATATGCAATCCCTGCCGCATATCGGGCACAGGTATCCCTCAAGGCAAAATTCCCTGTAAAAATTTTCATACTGGCCCAGATATATGGTGTCGCAGGTAGCTTTGAGGATCTTTTCGGCAGGGACCTTCCCGTCCGGAAGCACCCAGAGCTCGTAGACGGCATACCGGACGTTTTTTTGCTTCAATTCTTCATAAGCCTCGGTAAACAGGGCCGTACCGGTGGAGCTTTTTCAACGGGAGCGGGATGCAGGAATTCGGTTCGGTAAGGTATATGAACAGGAGCATAGTGCTCGGCAAAGCCGAAGGAATGGCGAAAGTCACGCTTGACGGCACGGAGTACTCCCTGATATACCTTGAAGCGCTGAAACCCGTATCCCATTCGATAACCCTCAAAAAGATCGAGCTGTCTTCAAAGTGCGACAAGACAGAGCCCGAGTTCGTAGTCGCCAATGATATAGACGTCGATGTGGATGCGTTCATGCCGTTCGGTGAAACCATATCCATGTTCAGCGAGTGCTACATCGGGCACGACAGGATATTCAGCCAGCAGGGCGCGGCCGTCGAGCTGAGTTTCAGTCTTGCCGTCAGGGAAAAGCTTGCGTCGCTCAATACCGGCCAGGAGACCGAAGACCTCAGGGTCATAAAGCGGAAGAGCGAGCCTGTCAGGCAGACGCTGGCTCATACATCTCCGTAGAAGGTGTCCATAGATTATTATAACGGCACGGGCTGGCAGAGGCTCAAGTGCTTTCAGGATCATACCACCCTGTTTGACGGCAGGACGGACGGCAATATAACGATCAGATTCACCTGTCCCGACGACTGGATGCCCTCCGCCGCGGGAGGATATATGGGACGGGCAATAAGGATCAGGGTAGTTCAGGCAGACAACTGCTATTTGCTTCCGTGCGTGCATAAGGCGCCGGAAATCAGGGACCTGAAGATCTCCTACTCATACTTCGACGAGAGGAAGAAACCGCAGCGGCTGAGGAGGATCTGCGGCACTCAGGTATCCGAGCTGACCGTCCAGATGCTGTCGGAAAAACCCTTCACGGTATTTTCACCGCTGCCGTACGCCGCAAATGCATTATACCTCGGGTTCGACAGGAAGTTCGAGGGCTCGCCGATATGCATTTTCTTCAACGTGGAGGAAAACGTCTATTTCAAGAGCTCCCCCATCAGTTTCGAATACTCTTCGCCCTCCGGCTTCAAGGGCATGAAGGTCATCGACACCACCAACAATATGTCCGGAGTCGGGACGGTCACGTTCATTCCTCCGTCCGACATGACCAGGCTGACGATCGAGGGAAAGAGCTGCTACTGGATAAGGCTCACCGACGAGAAGGGCGTATATAATGACCCCAACCGCTACCATGCGTATATAAAGGACATCATTCACTCAGCAGGGGGCACAGCAAAATACATAAGGCTGCAGGTAAAATATATTGAACCGGATCATATATATAAAAACATAATAAATTAAGCAAAACACATAATAACCCCCCGTTTCAAACGGGGGTTTATTATGTGTTAACTCTTGTTTGCGCATAATCCAGTGGACGAAGTCGCACTGTGCGGATTTGGCTAAGCTGTAGTTCAAGTTAGCTTTGATCAATTCCGGCCAACGACCTGGAACGACCTTTCGGTGTATTGCATGAACTCGATTTTGTTGCCGTCGGGATCGTGGGTCCACATCTGCCAGGTGTGCTCCATGCCCATTTTCGGCTCAGAGTCTATCGGCACGCCCTTGCTTTTCAGCTCTTCACATGCCGCGAAAATGTCTTCCACTACGAAGGACATGTGCTGATAGTTGAAGTCTTCATTGCCCGGCACATTCAGCTTTGAAGCGCCCGCTCCGTCGAACAGCTCAATAAAGGTCCCGTTGGGCATTTTGAAATATGTAATCCAGACTTTGTCCCGCATTTTCTCCAGACTCTCAAGATAAGCCTTGTCAAGATCCCGGCGGTCCTTCAAGCTGTCCAGGAGGTCGCCATAATAAAGATCGAACGCCTTCTCAAAGCCCATGACATCACGATAGAACCGGACCGATTCGTCCAGGACCCGGCATCTGAACGCCAAATGCCCCAATTCTTTGATCTTCAAGTTGTCCAACTCCTTTACCGTTATTTATATAAAATACTTTGCTCACATGAAAAAACACGGCGATGCGGATGATCATTACGGTTTGGTGGTGGTCAGGATGGCATTATCCCATACATTATTCATTATCCCGCAAATCACACCGTAAATTATACCGTAAAAATCCCGAACACTATCCAGCGAATCATCCCAAAATAATCCGGACCATTATCCCGCGAATCATCCCATCAAATTATCCTGCAGAATATCCCATCACATTATTCCGTCTGTTATCCCGTGATATCATCCATATATCATTATACAGATTTATCCAATCCATTACAATATAGCAGAGATGATTTGTAATAATGACATAGATATTACGGATGGGAGGTCCGTTCTACTTCTTGAAAACGATGATTCCCGCGATCATAAGCACTACGCCTATCAGCTTGCTCCATTCCAGGCTGATTTTCTCCGTTCCGAACAACCCGATCGCTTCGATCAGGCAGGAAGTGACAAGCTGCGCCAATAATATCAGCATAGTCGCGTAAGCCGGCCCCAGATCCGAAATGCCCCTGATGACCGTGAATGTGATGAAAGCGCCGATAACCCCGCCGAGCAAATACAGTTTGTTGTCGACATTGAAAACGGACAGCAGGTCCTCACGGCCCGTGATGAACCACGCAAAAATGCAGGCTATGAACGCCGTCAAATGCACCCAGCTGTTAGTAGCCCACATGTTTGACGAGTCCATGACGCGCGTGTTGAAAACGCCCTGGACGCTCATCAGAAGTCCGGCAAGCAAAGCAAATATGATCCCGATCATGTCATCACCCTGAATGTCTGTCATGATATTTTGCGACCGGTTATTATTCTTTGCCTCACGTATCCTTTTATGCCTGCAGGGACAATTTGGGAGGAAAACAAAATTGATTATGACAGCCGATTGTAATATAATGTAATAGTAATTTCTTTCTGGTATGGAATTTACGCGCAAAAACATAAAGAATCGGCCTTTTTGGCTGACAAGACGAAAAATACGGAAAGTTTGGATGTGTCTGTCTTTATAGCATGGATAAGTTGAAGATAAACATAAATGAGATGCTGGAAAGCATATCGAATGCTCAGGACCTGGTATCTCCAAGATTATCGAACCACCATCAGCAGGTAGCATACCTGGCATTCCGTTTGGCTGAGCATATAGGCCTGCCGTTCGAACAGCAGAAGGATGTCTATCTCGCCGGACTGCTTCATGACATAGGCGCCCTTTCGACTCCGGAAAGGCTTGAACTCCTGGAATCGGAACCCGTAAACGTACACTATCACGGTTTCAGCGGCGCAAAGCTGCTGGAAGGATTCATGCCGTTGAAGGAACCGGCATACATAATAAAGTACCATCATCTCCCGTGGAATCATGGAGAAGGGCGCGCCTTCAACGATGAAGAAGTGTCAATTGCAAGCCATATTATACACCTGGCAGACCGCACGTGCGCATCGATCCGTTCCGGGGAAAATGTGATCGTGCAGAAGAACAGGATCCTGCCGGCAATACGCAAACAGGCAGGAGCGAAGTTTGAGCCTGACCTGGTCGATGCTCTGTGTGAGCTGTGTTCGATAGAGAGCATATGGCTGGACCTGGTTTCCGATGAACCGATCAGGATGATATCCGATCCCGGTCTTCTGAACATCCATACTTCCGAGATCGACGACGTGATCGACCTGGCGTTCATATTCTCACATATCATTGACTTCAGGAGCAGGTTCACCTCGCTGCATTCCGCGGGAGTCGCAAAGACGGCCGAGAAGCTTGCGCAAATAATAGGATTTTCGCCCTTCGAATGCAAAATGATGCTCATTGCGGGCTACCTGCACGATTTCGGAAAGATCGCGATCAACAGCCAGATACTCGAGAAGGAAGGCAAGCTGACCGAAGACGAGTTCAACACTATCCGAGTACATACATACTATACCTACCGTCTGCTCGAACCGATAAAACAGCTGCAAACGGTGAACATCTGGGCTTCCTATCATCACGAAAAGCTGGACGGCACCGGCTACCCGTTCCATATTTCGGGAGACAGCCTGCCATTGGGTTCGCGGATCATGGCGGTTGCGGACATCTTTGCCGCGATAACTGAGGACCGCCCCTACAGGAAGGGGATGGATTACGCTGGTGCAAAAAGGGTGCTGGAGGAAAAGGTCGCAGACAACTCTATCGACAGGAGCGTAGTAAACACTTTGCTTGAAAACTTTGGCGAGATAAACTCCATACGCGAGCAGGCGCAGGCAGAAGCGGCGGAACATTATGAGAAATTTATGCGTCAATAATTCAAGTCAGCAATTAGAGTTAAAAATTTGAATCCATTGTTTTAGTCAGCAATCAATATTCTGGATGATGGCCTCAGATTTGATCGATCAGGTGAGAGATTTTGCGGGCTATCTTTGACTGGGAGGAAATATCGTGTGCGGAATAATCGGATATATCGGGTCTGAGAACGCAGTACCGCTTATAATGGACGGATTGAAGAGGCTGGAGTATCGCGGATACGATTCGGCCGGCATCGCCGTTTACCGTGAGGGAGATTTTCAGGTCGTAAAAAGGAAGGGCAGGCTGACTGTCCTTGAGGAGATCGTAAACGAGAGCAACCTGTTTGGGTACATAGGCATAGGCCACACCCGCTGGGCGACACACGGCGAACCGTCAAACATCAACTCGCATCCCCATCTTGGCAAGGACAGCAAGATCGCGATCGTGCACAACGGGATCATCGAAAACTTCAAATCCCTGCGCGAATACCTGGAACGGAAGGGAGTAACTTTCGTCTCTGATACGGACAGCGAGGTTATCGCGCAGCTTGCGGAGTATTATTATAACGGCAACATAATGGACACCGTAATAAGGGTCGTTACGGCGCTTGAGGGTTCGTATGCGCTTGGGATAATATGCAAGGATGAGCCCGACAAGCTGATAGCCATAAAAAAAGACAATCCGCTGATCGTCGGTGTGTCTGAGTCAGGCAACTTTATTGCGTCCGACGTTCCCGCGGTTCTAAAGCACGCTTCCGATGTTTATTACATGGAAGATAAAGAGATCGCCGTGCTGGAAAAGGACCGGGTAACGTTCTACAATCTCAACAAGGAACCGATCGAGAAGAAGCTCGAGAAGATCCCGTGGAGCCTTGAGAGCGCGCAAAAGGGCGGCTACGAGCACTTCATGTTCAAGGAGATCATGGAGCAGCCGCGGGCGATCAGGGATACGATAAATTCCGCTTTGAACAGCGGCGAGAACAAAGAAATCATAGACAGTATCGATATCAAAAAGTTCAACAAGATCTTTATAACAGCTTGCGGTTCTGCTTACAACGCAGGTGTTGTGGCTAAGTTCGTCTTTGAGCGCCTGTGCAGGGTCAGCGTAGAGGTGGATCTGGCGAGCGAGTTCCGCTACAGGGAACCGATCATCGATGAGAAAACTCTGGTGATCCTGATAAGCCAGTCGGGTGAGACCGCTGACACGATCGCAGCCATGAGAGAGGCGAAGAGGAGAGGCGCGACCACGCTTTCGATAGTTAATGTCGTCGGCAGTACCGTGGCAAAGGAAACGGACTATACTTTGTACACACTTGCGGGTCCTGAGATCGCCGTCGCCACGACAAAGGCGTTTTCAACTCAGCTCATCCTGCTATACATTCTCGCAGTGGACTTTGCCGCGAAGCTGGGCAGGATATCGGACGACGAGAAGCGTGTGCTGCTTGGCGAAATAAGCTCACTGCCGGAAAAAGTTGAAGGGTTGCTGGGCCAGACTGACAGTGTAGGGCAATTTGCAGCGACCTGCATCGGTTACAAGAGTATCTTCTTTATCGGACGCAACATCGACTACGCCATATCGCTGGAAGGATCGCTCAAGCTCAAGGAAATATCATATATCCATTCCGAGGCTTACGCAGGCGGCGAGTTGAAACACGGCACGATCTCGCTGATCGAAGACAACACGCTGGTCGTCGCCATATCGTGCTGCAAGGCGCTTACCGGCAAGATCATGAGCAATGTGGAACAGGTCATCGCGCGCGGCGCAAAGGTGCTGCTGCTGACAAATTCGGATAAACCTGTTGAGGGCGAAAAGGTGTATACCATCGAGCTGCCGGAGATAAACGAAC
>JAAYMG010000285.1 GCA_012521525.1 Clostridiales bacterium
GCGCTTGACCTGGGGATCAACTTCTTTGACACGGCAAACTCCTATTCGGCCGGTACAAGCGAAGAGTACCTGGGGCGTGCGTTGAAAAAACATGTTCCCCGCGACAAAGTCATAATAGCGACAAAGGTGTTCTTTAATGAAGGCAGACTTTCAAGACAGGCTATCATGAGGGAGATAGACGGTTCGCTGAAACGGCTCGGCACCGATTATGTCGACCTTTACATAATCCACCGCTTCGATTATGAAACCCCGATTGAAGAGACGATGGAAGCTCTGCACGATCTGATAAAAGCGGGTAAGGTCAGGGCGATCGGCGCTTCCGCGATGTACGGATACCAGTTCCACAATATGCAGCTTGCCGCTGAAAAGAACGGGTGGACGAAGTTCGTATCGATGCAGAACCATTACAATTTGATATACAGAGAGGATGAGCGCGAGCTTATCCCGGTTTGCAGGCAGTTCGATGTTGCGTTGACGCCGTACAGTCCGCTTGCCGCGGGACGGCTGTGCCGCATCGATTGGCATACGAACACGATGCGCAGCAAGACGGACAAGGTTGCGGCAGCCAAGTATGACAGTACGAAGGACGCGGACTACGATGTCGTCCTGCGTGTATATGAGTTGTCAAAGAAGTATGGCGTTACGATGACGCAAATCGCGCTGGCGTGGCTGTTTGCCAAAGGTGTCACAGCCCCGGTGATCGGTGCAACGAAGAAAAAGTACCTTAACGACGCTGTCGGTGCTTTCAACGTAAAGCTGACGGATGAGGACATAGCCCACCTCGAGGAAGCATATGTCCCCCACAAAGTAGTCGGCGCAATTTAATAGCCAAGGGGACGGTTCTCTTGGTCGGTGAGCCACGGGGACGGTTCTCTTGGCTGAAGAAAACCACCCTGTATCCGATGACGGTGACCAAGTGACCACGGGGACGGTTCTTTCGGTCAAAGAAATCCATCCCCGTTCCGATCGGTTTGGTCACAGACTTTTTGCCAGGTGATGACTGTATGGAAATTCGTGAGGTCAAAAAGGCAGACCTGGTCCCGATTCTTGAGTTATACACGCACCTGCATAATGACATAATGCCGACACTCGACGAAGCTCTTTTGTCGTTATGGGATAAAATACTTAAAGACGAGAAGCATCATATCATTGTTGGATTTGTTGATGGGGAGCTCGTGTCGTCGTGCGTATTAACGATCATACCAAATTTATTACATAATCAGCGTCCATACGCACTTATTGAGAATGTCATAACCCATAAGAATTACCGGAAGAGGGGTTATGCAACCAGGCTCCTCAACTATGCAAAAGAAATAGCGGTAAGTAACAACTGTTATAAGATAATGTTGTTGACAGGCTCCAAGGAAGAGAGCACATTGAGATTCTATGAAAAGGCCGGTTATAACAGGAACGACAAAACTGCGTTTATTCAGTGGCTTGATTGAATAATATGGACACGGGATAGATCGCTAGTTTAGGCTTGACAAGGGGACAGTGACCTTGACCGTAGACAAATCTGTTCGAAAGGGACCAGCCAAGAGAACCGTCCCCGTGGCAACCGCTCGACGGGGACTGGCCAGGAGAACCGTCCCCGTGGCTGCCCGTGGCTGGGGTCCCCGTGGCCGGGACTCGGCCAGCCAAAAGAACCGTCCCCTTTGTTTGCCTGTGGTTTGGAGGAAAATATGAGTATCGATTATACGAACAAATGGGTGCGACAGATCCTTGAACTTCAGCATGATGACGGCAGCTGGGGGTGCTTCCACACCTTGAGCCAGCCGACAAAAAAACAGCCCATGACAACGGAGCAGGCGCTCCGCAGGCTGAGGATCCTCGGACTGACAAAAGAGGACGAGCCCATTCAAAGGGCGCTTATGTACATAAGAAGCTGCCTGTCCGGCGAACGGCAGATACCCGACCGGCGAGAAAAAGTGATCAACTGGGACGCTTTTGAAGCGCACATGTTTGCCACATGGCTGCGGCTGTTCGATCCGGATGATCCCCAGGCTCTTCCGATCGCGCGTTTTTGGGCAGACATTATCGCCTACGCTTTTCAGGACGGCACGCTGAACATGGACAGGTACTCTGAAGCCTACCGTGAGCGGATACCAAAACTTAACCCGGGTGAACGAATGATATCTATATCCCAATTCTATATGGTCAACTTATTGCAGGGTATGCTGGATGCCAAAACGGAAGCTGCTTTTGTAGATCATATCATCAATAATGAAGACGGGATATATTATATCTACGGTGGAAAAATATCCGATTTGCCGGCTGAGTTTGCGTCGAAGCAGACAAACTACTATCTCTCAGCACTTGAGCAGCTTGCAGGTTTTTCGTGCGCAGGTGAAAAGCTGAAATTTGCCGTCGACTGGATCTGCCGGTACAGGGACGAAAATGGACAATGGGATTTGGGCCCGTCGGTCAAAGACGGGGTATACTTCCCACTGTCCGACTCATGGCGCAAACCGGAGGACCGCAAGAGAGACTGCGCTTTTAGGATCAATAAGCTTTTGAAGCAGTTGAGTAAAAGCTAGTGATATCAATTAATCTGATAGCTTGGAAAGCAACGTGTTAATTTGAGATTTAGATGGACATACAACAGAAATAAAAAGTGATTGGAGACTATTGACATGATTTGTCCTAAGTGCGGACGCGAATATGAAGATGGCAGTACACGTTGTAGCGATTGCGATATCGATTTGGTTAAGCGGTCGGAATATGGGGCCGAAAGCAGGCAAAACGACAAGATCGTTACCGGGGAGCGAAATCTCGTCAAGGTCAAAAATGTGTCGGATGATTTTGAAGCCTGGACCATTATGGATCTGCTGGAAAGGCACAACATCCCCTGCATAAAAAAAGAAAGGGAAGCCGGAAGCTATCTGAAGATAGCGATGGGCTATTCTGTGTATGGTGCTGATATTTATGTCGATGAGCAAAACTATGATGAGGCGATGGAGCTGATCAACAGCTTGCAAACCGATGCCGGATCTCAGGATGATCAAACTGATGGAAAAGAAGCCACTTTACTTAAAATCCCTAAGTTCATTATGAGAGGGATGCTTATACTCATTTTGATATCCATCATCCTGTTGATCATCAGCCGGGCAATACCTGTCAAATGACCGACAAGAGCCAAAAACCAGCATGCAGGCGAGAAGTAAGACGTGGAAACGCGAAAGTGATTGTATTGCTTAGATTATTGATACAGATATCGAATACGGATATCGAAGACCTAGAGTCGGCAACATGCAACGAAATATTTATCAGAACGGCACTCGTAGAAAGCAAGCATTATCATCGATAATGAAATGATCGACGCAAACACATATTCATATGGCAGCAAGAAAAGGTCGGTTTGATATCAGTGAAAATCAAAAGGTTGACGCAGGACTTCTCTATATGCAAAATTTCCGACTTGTCACAAGTGGATCTGGCCGGGGAGTTTTGCTTTTTCGCCAAGACTGACGAAGAGTTGTCGTTGGTTTGTCTGACAGAGCACGTGCCTGACGACGCTATCGTTTGTGACCGCGGTTGGAAAGCGTTTCGAGTCGACGAGACCCTCGATTTTTCCCTGGTTGGTATATTATCGAGAATATCTACAGTACTGGCTGATAAGGGTATAGGGATATTTGCCATTTCCACTTATAATACGGACTATATTTTGACAAAGGAAAAAGATTTCGAGAAAGCGATTTCCGCATTGGAGCTCGAAGGATATGAGATAGTGGGACAGGAACCACATGATGAGCAGATTGTAAGGATGGGAACACAGTGATACATCATCGGTAGCGGGAAGATATTAGCGCTATAGCAAGCAAGGATACGTTAGATGCCGGCAGTGTAATGATAAAAGAAAGGGATAGGTGAGCAGCTGATGTGGCAGTGCCCAAAATGCGGACGGGAGTTCGAGAAAGTAAATCAGAGCCATTATTGCACCGACCAGCCTAAGACTATCGACGAGTATATAGCAGCGCAACCAGAAGAGATCAGGCCGTTCCTGAATCAGGTTCGGGATACCCTGCGTGCGGTCCTTCCTGATGCGGAGGAAATAATATCGTGGAGGATGCCGACTTACCGGAAAAAACGCATCATCATACATTTTGCAGGGTTCAAAAACAATATCGGCATTTATCCCGGTGATGATGCGATCGCGCACTTTGCGGACAAGCTCACGGAATACAAAACACGTAAAGGTACACTACAACTGCCATATGATAAGCCTCTTCCGCTGGACCTGATAGCCGAGATCGCGAAATGGTGCTACGAAACCAGGCATCGCTGAGCCATGATGGTCGGTCATATGGTGTATCATGCCAAGGTTGGACCGGGGATGAGTTGGCGATTGGGGATGATGACTTAACAGGCGATGATTCTCAAAAATCAGGGTGTGCAAAGTAAATCATCGAATCGAGGAAAATGCTGTTACTGTTCGTGATACAGGCGGCATTTTTCTGTTTTTATAATGGAAGTAATCAAAAATCTAAGTTATGATAATGATGATAGACGATCAATGATTAATGTTTAGTGACAAATGATTTGCGGTTAATGTTTTATATTAGTGCGTGCCGGTCTATGTTTTTGATAAAGACAGATGGGAAAGTCAGATGACAGAAGGCAGAAGACAGAGATCAGAGAACATAGAACAGAAGAAAGAAAATAGATGAAAGAGGACCGAACACAGAACACGCAACGCAAATGATATATGACAGATGATAGGCGGCAGTAGACTGATGACAGATGGCTTATGAATGATAACTGTAGACTGAAGACTGGTGACTGATGACTGAAGATTGACACTGATACTGATACTGATACTGATACTGCTACTGATAACTGATGACCAATGACTAATGGCTTATGACTGATAACTTATGATTAATGGCATAAAGTGTATGTTTCATTCAACCGATTTAGCTAAAAGTTTAACTGTGAATGGCAAGCAGCAGGAAATATAGACCCAAATAATGTTTATTGAAAATTTCAAATTCCATCAAACGTTTTTGCGTTCTCGATCGTATTAGTAGTGAAAGGGGGAAGTCAATTGCGAAGTTCTTTATTGCGTACGAATGAAGAGCTGATACAGATGTATGATCGGCATGTCGATACCGTTTACCGCGTCTGCTATATGTTTATGAAAAACAGGGCGGACACGGAGGATATGGTGCAGAATACATTCATCCGCCTGATGAAGGACAAGACTGTTTTCCAAAGTGTTGAACACGAAAAGGCCTGGCTCATAAGGACCGCAACGAACCTGTGCAAGGACCACCTCAAGCACTGGTGGAACAGGACGGTGGGACTTGATGACGCGTCAGAGGTAGCGGTAGAGCAGGCTGTCAACACTGACAGTACCCTTGAAAAGGTGATGTCACTTCC
>JAAYMG010000005.1 GCA_012521525.1 Clostridiales bacterium
ACAAAGACATCTATTCTGATGATTTTTGGTACTTGGAGATTTTCAGCGAAACCGCATCCAAGTACAATGCGATACAGTTCCTTAGGCAAAAATACGGATTTGAAAAGCTCGTGTGCTTCGGAGACAATCTGAACGACCTTCCGATGTTCGCCGGCTGCGATGAATGCTATGCGGTAGCGAATGCCAAGCCGGAGTTGAAGGAAAGGGCAACTGCTGTGATAGGCAGCAATGATGAGGACGGTGTGGCACGCTTTATTGAAGAGAATTTATTGATATGAATGTTATGAAAACAGCTCTTGTTCATATAAATAATACCATATTTGACCCTGAGGGCAGCCTTATGTGCAGATTACAATTACCATAGCTGCTGTCATATTTGATACTAATTGACTATTTGTGTAGTGGTGCAGTTCCTATTTGCATTTCCGAATTTGTGATTGGAGGACGGCTATAGTTATGGATATCAGCATCGATACATCTAAAATCGTTATTGAGACCGAAAGGCTGTTGCTGCGTCCGTTTAATGAATCTGATTTGACCGACTTCTATAACTACGCTTCTGTCCCGGGCGTCGGAGAGATGGCGGGATGGCCGCACCACGATTCGATCGAAACCTCGAAACGCATTTTGAAATCATTTATTGACGAAAAAGAAGTTCTGGCGATTTTTCACAAGGCCGACAAAAAGGTCATAGGCTCGCTTGGACTCCATTGGTCGTGGGCAAATAGTGACGACAGGTATAGAGATCTGAAGGTCAAGGAAATAGGGTATGTACTCTCGAAGGATTATTGGGGTCAGGGTTTGATGCCCGAAGCCGTTAAAGCCGTAATTGACTATGGATTCAACACACTCGGACTTGATGCTTTCAGCTGCGGTCACTTTATAGAAAACGATCAGTCACGCAGAGTCATAGAGAAGTGCGGATTCACATTTGTCAAGCGCGGAGAGGTATATTCAAAGCAGCTTCAGCGCAGCTTTGAAGATATGAGATACATATTATTGCGCTCATCATGGAATACCGATCCCCTGGCTGATTATTATGCAAACTATGATGAGAACGGTCGCCTGGAATCAAAGCATGGCCAGGTGGAATTTCTGACGACGATGCGATACATCAGGAGGTACCTTGCGCCTGGTGCCAGGGTCATCGAAATCGGTGCGGGGACAGGACGATATAGCAGGGCAATTGCCGATATGGGCCATGAAGTCGAAGCCGTAGAGCTGTTTCAAAGTAACATCGATATATTCAACAAACTGCGCAGACCTGAGCAGAAAATAAATATATACAAGGGTAATGCTCTTGATTTGTCTGTTTTTTCAGACGGTGAATTTGACATCACATTGCTCCTGGGCCCGCTGTACCATCTCTATACCGAGACTGATAAGAAAAAGGCGATCGAAGAAGCCCTTAGAGTCACGAAAACCGGCGGAGTGGTTTTTGCGGCATACTGTATCAGCGACGGCAGCATCGTAAGAAGCGGATTTCAGAGAAAAGCTTTCGACATATCCGAATACATCAGGAGGGGGAAGATCGACCCTGAAACGTTCGCCACACGCTCCGAGCAGGAGGATATATTTGAGCTCGTCCGCAAGGAGGACATCGATCGCCTGATGAGCGGCTTCAACGTGGAGCGCCTTCATTATGTGGCGACAGATCTTTTCACGAATTATATGCGGGATGTAGTCGATACGATGACCGACGATGAGTTCGCGCTATACCTGCGGTATCATTTCGCTGTATGTGAGCGGGCGGATATGGTGGGCATCACTCATCATAGTTTGGATATTTTCAGGAAGAAGGAATAATCAGGTACATCAGAATGTAAGTAAAATTCGCTTATTAGTGTGATTTCGAGCAGAGTGAGTACAGGAAGTAGAGGTGGATCGGATGAGAGACTTTACCTATCATGCTCCCACAGAGGTGATCTTCGGGCGTGGAGCGGAGCATCAAACCGGTCAGGTCGCAAGGAAATATGGCGCAAACCGAGTTTTGGTGGTATATGGTCAGGGAAGCGTAGTCCGCAGCGGGCTTCTGGACAGGGTATGCAAGACCTTCGAAGAAGCAGGGATCTCATATAGACTGTTAGGAGGAGTTGAGCCTAATCCCCGCCTTGGATTTGCCCGCGATGGAGTGAAGACGGCTATAGATATGAAAGCCGATATGGTAGTCGGTGTAGGGGGCGGAAGCGTCATAGACACCGCCAAAGCGATCGCCCATGGAGCGGCAAACCCCGATATCGACATATGGGATTTTTGGCTCAGGAAACAGACGGTCATGAAGAGCATCCCTGTCGGAGCGGTTTTGACCATACCCGCCGCGGGAAGCGAAATGAGCGATTCTGCGGTATTGACAGATGAAGAAACACAAGAAAAAAGGGGACTGAGCACCCGGTTTAACAGGCCGGCTTTTGCCATCATGAATCCGGAGCTTGCCGCAACGCTGCCGGTATTTCAGGTAGCCTGCGGTGTAACAGATATCTATATGCACACCCTGGAAAGATACTTTTCTCCGGTGACCGGCAATGACTTTACGGATGAAGTGGCGGAAGCGCTTATGCGGGTCGTTATTCGAAACGGAATACGCGCTGTAAAGGATCCAACCGATTATGATGCCATGAGTGAGATCATGTGGTGCTCAAGCGTCTCCCATAACGGGATCACAGGCCTGGGAGGGGAGAAGGACTTTTCCGCCCACCAGCTAGGGCAGGCTATCGGCGGGATATATGACAAGGCCCACGGAGCGACACTTTCCGCCGTTTGGGGGAGCTGGGCGTGGTATGTATATAAAACTGACCCGGCCAGGTTCGGGGAATACGCAAGAAACGTATTCGGAGTGGGTACTGCGGAAGCCGGTATAGAGAAGACGATAGAGTTCTTCAAAGAGTTGGGTATGCCTGTGTGCTTCAGCGAGCTTGGTATCGGCGTCTTGTCTGATGCGGAGCTGGAAGCGCTCGCTGTCAAATGCACATACGGCAAGACGAGAACGATTGGATGTTTCAGGGTTCTTGACTATGATGATATACTCAACATTTATAAGGCGGCTAACAGGTAAACCGCTCATATGCCTATATTTTTCGATGGGGTATATAATATCACTGCCTATTATCGATATTACCGAGGCCATCGAGCAATGTGTTCCAAGGAAACCGCAAACGAAATCGCCGTTTTGAGCGGCGATTTTTTGTATGCGACAATGCTATCAGCGGTTTGGTTGTCAGCGTATCTTTTTATCCATTTATGTCCGTTGGGATATTCAGCTTTCATAGCTTCCATAAACCAATCATATCTTTCTCTTCAAAGAGTGTTATTATCAGATCATAATCATGTTGGTGATCACTGTTTTCACAGTTTCGTGATTTGCACAGCAAATTCGTCCAATAATCTCATTTTTCCTCCACGGAACACCAAATCACTTGCCAAGGCTGGAAAGGCTATGCTGTTATCAATCGGTAACTTATCTTAAATATGAATTTGCCTGCCAGATATTTAGAATCAGCCAAGTTATATTGGAAATCGATCTGATCGGGTTTGCCTTGTTTCAATGATTTAAGTATAATTTATTACATAGAGTGACATAGTTTTGGTTTTGAGACCGGAAGCAAGGTACGATTGGGGCTTCTATAGATATAAGTTTATTGATATAAGTATATAGCGACAGGGGTTAAAATGATATGATAAAATTCAGCAGACTGGGTTCATGCGGCATCATCACAAACTATTTTTGCTCATCCAAATGCAAACACTGTATGTATGCGAGTTCGCCGAAGTGGCCGAAGGATTATATGGAAGCCGACTTGGCGGATGAAGTGTTCAAAACATTAGCTGGACATGGGTGCGGCAGTGTTCATATAGGCGGCGGTGAACCCCTGCTCCGGCCTGATAAGCTTTTTCCCGTTTTGGCGGCGGCCGCAAGAAACGATATCTACATAGAGTACATCGAAACGAACGCATCATGGTACAAAGATGACGAACATGCAAAAGAAGTGATCGGCAAGCTAAAACAGCATCGGGTACATACTCTCCTGATATCCATTGACCCGTATCACAATGAATATGTCCCGTTTCGCAAGGTAAAGCAGCTGATTGCCGCATGCCGCCGTTACAATATGGAAGTCTTTCCATGGCAGATGGAGTTTTGGGACGATCTTGCGGCCGTGGGTGATGATGCGGTCGTCCATTCCCTTGATGAATATGAAGAGGTCTTTGATGAAGGATATAAGCTAGGGTTGGCGAGAAGGTATGGCCTTAACCTGCGGGGAAGGGCGCTGCAGACATATAAGCACTACCTTAATGACCAGCCTGTAAGGGAAATCCTTGACCGCTCGTCCCCCTGCAGGGAGTTGTTGGGGATCCATCATTTCCATATCGATCTGTACGGCAATTTTGTCCCGCCGGCCTGTTCGGGGTTGGCTCTGGACTTCAGGGACGCGGTAAACGGTGCGGCTCCCGAAAAATATCCGGTTTACTACGCCCTGGCTACGAAGGGGATCAAGGGTCTGTATGAATATGCGGTAGAGCATCATGGATATACACCGAAGGATCATTGCAAAGGGAAATGCGACCTCTGCTACGTTATCCGTGAGTATCTCGTGATGCAAAGAAATCTCGTGTTGCCTGACCTTCAGCCCACATGGCATTACATGTATATGTGATCCGAAACGGGAGCGAATATACTCACAGTCTATTACGGTAAGATTTCAATCCTTCGATTCAATAAATCCGCTATTCCGGTTAGATTTCATCCTTAGATACAATAAGACCTCCTTTTGCTGATATAGGCGCAGGTTCCCCAACTGCGCAAAGCAAAAGGGGGTCATGTCATAAATGACAAGCAGGGTTTGACGCATATCAATTGGTCCCGTGCAAAAACGCAGTATAACAAACATTTGACCGATCCAAAAAGAAGGCATATAATTGAATTGCTTCATAAATCGTAGAAAAAAGGCAGTTCATAGTACATTAAGAGGTATTTTGCAAGTCGGATAATCAAAGTTGAAAGGTTATATATACTGCGATTGCTTGTAATTAATATCCATATAACAAAGGTCAGTGAGAGGCTTGAACATCATACTTATCGGGATGCCGGGAGCGGGAAAAAGTACTATAGGAGTTTTACTGGCAAAGGCGTTGGGCATGAGATTTATCGATACGGATATAGTCCTGCAGGAACAGGAAAACAGATTGCTGCATGAAATTATCAGCACGGACGGGATCGAACGATTCCTGGAAACTGAAGAAGCTGTCGTATCAAGCCTTAAACCAGAAAACTCCGTTATTGCAACCGGGGGCAGTGTCGTCTATTCCTCGAAAGCCATGAACGCCTTGAGGGGAGCGGGCATTTCCGTTTTCCTCTATGTACCGTTTGAAGAGATCGAAAGAAGATTGAAAAATATCAAAACACGCGGCGTCGTGATCCCTGAAGGGAAAAGCTTAAAAGATGTTTATGAGGAGAGAATGCCGCTTTATATGGCTCATAGCGATATAAGGCTTGACTGTACCGGTAAAGATATTGAAACAGTCGTTGCTGAAGCAATAGAAGCTCTTAAAAAATACTCTTACGCTCATTATCCCGTAATCATAGAATGATAACAAGTAAATCATACTATCACTATTTTGTGAAGTAAGTCAGGAGGAAAATACGTGAAAAAGCCAATAGTATTAGTTGTAATGGACGGGATCGGAAAAGGGAAAGGCGATCGGGGAGATGCGGTGAAGCTGGCTCATACCCCTACTTTGGATATGCTGCTCAACAGTTGCCCGCATACATTTTTGAAAGCACACGGAACTGCTGTGGGACTTCCATCGGATGCCGATATGGGCAACAGCGAAGTAGGTCATAATGCTCTCGGCTGCGGGCAGATTTACTCGCAGGGAGCAAAGCTTGTGGATGAGTGCATAAAGAGCGGCGATTTGTATAAATCACAAGTTTGGCAGGACATTGTATCAAACAGTGTTTCACACGATTCTGCTCTGCATTTTATCGGCCTTCTTTCTGACGGAAACGTCCATTCAAACTACAATCATCTGAAGGCATTGATCATCAAAGCGAAAGAAAGCGGAGTCAAAAGGGTAAGGATACACGTTTTGCTTGACGGCCGCGATGTTCCGCCTACTTCGGCGACCGGATATGTAGACGATCTTGAAAAGCTCCTGGCTGAGCTGAACGGCGACGGTTTTGATGCCCAGATAGCGTCCGGCGGCGGCAGGATGAAGGTAACGATGGACAGGTACCAGGCAAATTGGGACATGGTCAGACTCGGATGGGAGACACACGTTTTGGGAGAAGGAAGGCAGTTTTCTTCGGCCAATGAAGCGATAAGGACATATCGGGATGAACTGAACGTCATCGATCAGGATCTTCCTCCGTTCGTTATCGCAAAGGATGGACGTCCAGTCGGGACAATAAATGATGGGGACAGCGTGGTGCTGTTCAATTTCCGCGGAGACAGGGCGATTGAAATAAGTATGGCGTTTGAGGACGCAGACTTCAATAAATTCGACCGCAAACGCGTACCGAATGTTATATATGCAGGCATGCTCGAGTACGACGGAGATCTGAAAATACCAAAGAGATATCTTGTCAGTCCGCCAAATATCCGGAACACCTTGTCCGAGCTGTTGATAGAACATGGCATAAAGCAATATGCCGTGTCTGAGACGCAAAAGTACGGTCATATGACATATTTCTGGAACGGGAACAGGCTCCAGAAATTCAGTGAAAACCTTGAAGTGTTCCATGAAGTTCCGTCGGATAAAGTACCTTTTGATGAACGCCCCTGGATGAAATCTGCCGAAATAACCGATAAGGTGATCGAAGCGATAAATTCAGGCGAATATGGCTTTATTCGGTGCAACTATCCAAACGGTGATATGGTTGGGCATACCGGAAATCTGGATGCAACTATTCTTGCCGTAGGGGCTGTTGATTTAGGAATCTCAAGGATATTGAATGCCGTTAAGGAAAGAGACGCTTTGCTGATAATAACTGCTGACCACGGCAATGCCGACGATATGATAGAGATAGGGAAGTCCGGTGAAGTCCAGGTCAAGACAGCGCACTCACTGAACCCTGTGCCGTTTATTATTTATGACAGGACTACGGAGTATAAAATAAAGAGCGGCAATTTTGGGCTTGCAAATGTCGCGCCAACGATTGCACGGCTCTTGGGTCTTGATGTCCCGAAGGTTTGGGAAGAAAGCATGATATAGCTTCGCTTTTCAGGGGAAGGCAAGCACAGGCAAACTTTTTTGACGATGCATCATCGTTGTTGAACCTCTCCGATTTTTGCGATTAATAAATTAAGAAAGGCTATACTGTTTGCAGTATAGCCTTTCTATTATGGAGTGAACTAAACACGCTTTCTTAAGTTGGCTTTTGCAGGTTCGCGGGAGCGCCTGTCCTGCAGTATGCATTGCACCGTAACGGCTGATATGACGATTATCCCGCCGATTATGGAGAAAATGCCGGGATTTTCTCCGTTGAAGAGGAAAACCCAAAAGGGGTTGAGAAGAGGTTCAACGGCAGCGATCAGGCTGCATGCCAGCGGCGGACAATTTACCGATGCCAGGGCGTAAAGGATATATGGGATACCCAGCTGTACGATGCCAAGGACGAGAATTGCAATTATCGAGGTCCCCGTATATGTATTATCGGTGAAGAAGCAGAACGGGATCCCGATCAATGCGGTGAGCAGATGGCCAAACAGTATGCCGCTCATCTTTTCTTCATCCCTGGTTTTTCCGACTGCGATGTACATGCTTCCCATGAACGCGCCTGAAAGGACGGCGACTATATCTCCCGCAACCTTTGGTTTTCCCAGGCTGCCGACAAAGAAAACTGCGATTCCGGCAAAAGTTGCGATAACTGTCATGATGTCAGAGGTGAGGAATTTCTGGCGAAATATCAACGCTGAGAAAATCATGAGGAAGATAGGAGACGTATATTGAAGGACTATCGCGTTGGCGGAGTATGTAAGTTTATTGGCGCTTACAAAACATATAAAAGTCGCGGCCAGGAAGAACATGCTTATCAAAACGTTCTTTGTTATGTATATCCGTTGTTTTGTGATCAGCATATACAAAAAAACGGCTGCGGCTGCGATCAGACTGCGGAACCCGGCTATCACAAACGGGTTCCAGTCTATCATCTTGAAGAAAATGCCCGCGATGCTCCAAAGCGTCGAGCAAATGAGCATTTGGACGATTGCGATCCGTTGTTTTTTATTCACGATATTGAGTTCTCCTGCCTGATAAAATCCGACTCATTATAGCACGGGCATGATAAAAAATCCATATATTATCAGGCAGAGAAATTGGTTATATTTTGCTGTTGAAATACTCCTGAGTCATTTGCAGCCGCTTTCTTGGTATCTCTTTCCAAAATGACCGTGGATCTCTCCACTGAACTTTGAAACCTTTGCTTTCGGATGTTCCCGTTTGCATCTATCTTCCGGTAGTAATAAAGTTCAGTGTCTCTATTAAGCTCCCAACCGTCACGTTCGCGTCAAGTAGATCCACCAGCCCAAACAGGCCAGTATAGCACCGATGATATTCGAAATGGCATCGCTCATAGTGTCCACCAGTCCGGGTGGTTGCATTGCCCTGCCGGGCTGATGGTTTATGACGGAGCTTTTCTTTTGCCAGCGCTGATGGTCGGTGCGAAATAAGCTGTCAGAAAGGAACTCAAAGACCTCCCATATTTCGTGGAAGGCCAATGATGTGGCAAAACTGAATATAAGAGAACCGGTAAGTCCGACACCGGGTTCTTTTTCCGAAAGCGCCATTCCGAATCCGAAGAA
>JAAYMG010000286.1 GCA_012521525.1 Clostridiales bacterium
GATCAGGGCATTTTTCGCTATTCGGCCGGCCTGACGCAACAAGAGTATCTCCGCAGGTGATTTAATGTTTATCATATCACACACTCAATGCCTCAAGGATAAGCTTCCTTATCTCATCGACAGGCCCTGTGCCTTCGACCGATTTCAGCTTCCCTTTATTCCTGTAGTAATCCTTGAGAGGTTCCGACTGCTTGTGGTAAACGTCCAAACGAGCTCTGACTGTCTCCGGCTTGTCATCCTCACGGACTGTCAGCGCTCCGCCGCACTCATTGCAGATGCCGCTTCTTGCCGTATCATCATACTTAATATGATATGTCTTACCACACTTGCTGCAGACGCGTCTGCCTGTTAAGCGCTTTTCTATGTCAGCATCAGGTACTTCCAATGATATAACATAGTCAATATCGGTGATTCTGTCCAGGGCTTCCGCCTGATGTATCGTCCTCGGAAATCCGTCCAGAATATAACCGTTTTTACAGTCTTCGCGGGCCAGGCGCTCCCTGATGACCTCAAGAACCGTTTCATCGGGTACGAGCATTCCCGCGTCGATGTATTCCTTGACCTTCAGTCCGATCTTCGTACCCTTTTGCATCTCCTCACGAAAGATAGCGCCGGTCGATATCGTCGGTATGGATAGCTCCCTGCTGATGAACTCAGCCTGTGTTCCTTTACCCGAACCGGGCGCTCCAAGAAGGATAAGCTTCATGTCCTACACCCTTATTCCAGGAAGCCTTTGTAATGCCTCATCATCATCTGGGCTTCAAGCTCCTTGACTGTCTCAAGGGCAACTCCGACTACGATCAGCAGCGATGTTCCTCCGATCGACAAGCCGGCTATGTTGATCGCCTTGTTGAGGATAATGGGCAATATTGCTATGATGCCAAGGAACAGAGCTCCGAAAAGGGTTATCTTCCTGAGTACTTTACCGATGAAATCGGACGTCGGTTTACCGGGTCTGAACCCCGGGACGAAACCGCCGTTCTTCTTCATATTGTTGGCGATTTCCTGCGGGTTGAACTGGATCGCTGCATAGAAGTAGCTGAACGCGATTATGAGAATGAACAGGATCAGGGCATATATCAAAGAAGTATTTTCAATGCCTTTGAGCACTCCAGCCCAGAAAGTGCCTTCCTTCGGTGCCGGGAAGAATGCCGCGATCGTTGCCGGGAAAGTGGCTATCGACTGGGCAAATATGATCGGCATGACGCCCGACATGTTGACCTTCAGGGGCAGGTGTGTCGACTGTCCGCCGTACATTTTCCGTCCGACTACTCTTTTTGCGTACTGCACCGGTATCCTGCGTTCTGCATTTGTTATAAATACCACGAATGCTACTACAAGGATCATACCGATCAAGAGCAAAACTACAGTCAACCAGCTGATTCTGCCTTCTCTGACATAGTTTGCCAGAGATGTAAACATTGTTGGGAATCTGGACACTATCGAGGTAAACAGTATTATTGAAATGCCGTTTCCTATGCCAAACTCTGTTATCTGCTCACCAAGCCACATGATGAATGCGGATCCTGCCGTGAAAGACAGTACTATGACCAGACCGGTCCAGAACCCCGACTCTGTAACGAAACCGAAGTTACGAATCGTTGTATAATATGCAAAGCCTGTAAGCAAGGCGATTGCAACAGTTACATAACGTGTGATCTTCTCAAGCTTCTTCCGGCCTTCTTCACCCTCTTCCTTCTGCAGCCGTTCAAGAGCTGGAATAGCTACGGTAAGAAGCTGAATAATGATCTGCGCATTGATGTAGGGTTGGATGGACAGTGCAAACACGGTGGCGTAAGAGAACGCACCTCCGGACATGACGTCCATGAACCCGAAGAACGTGTTAGAAAAAGTGCTTGAGAACATAGCCTGCAAGGCTGTCTGATCGATAAAAGGTACAGGGATCGAGGCGCCAAGGCGGTAAATCAGGAGTATGAACAATGTAAACAATAATTTCCTTCGCAAGTCGGGTATTTTCCACGCATTGCGTATTGTCTCGATCAATTCCTATACCTCCTCCGTCTTTCCTCCGGCTGCTTCGATCTTTTGGCGGGCTGTTTCCGAGAACGCCGCCGCAACGACCGTAAGCTTCTTGGTGAGCTCTCCGTCACCGAGGACCTTTACGCCGTCCCGGACTCTTCCTATCAAACCCTTTGAACGGAGAGCTTCGACGTCTACAACACTTCCGTCTTCAAAGACTTCAAGCTGACCGACATTGACGGTGGCATATTCTTTGCCAAATATATTGACGAAACCGCGCTTCGGAACACGTCTCACGAGGGGCATCTGACCTCCCTCGAAGCCGGCGCGGACGCCGCCGCCCGAACGGGCCCACTGGCCCTTATGTCCGCGGCCTGCCGTCTTGCCGTTGCCTGTACCGATTCCGCGCCCTACGCGCTTTCTTTTCTTCGTTGAACCCGGGTTAGGGGCAAGCTCATGCAAATTCATCTTCGTGAGCCTCCTTATTTAACTTCCTCTACCTTCAGCAAATAGCCGATCTGAGCTATTTTACCGCGGGTGGAGGGGTTGTCGGGCTGCACTGTCGTGTCGCTGATCCTGCGAAGTCCCAGTGACTCGGCGGTAGCCCTGTGTTTTTTCAGACGTCCGCTGAGACTTTTTACCAAAGTTATCTTTAATTGTGCCATGTGTCCACGGACCTCCTTATCCTAATATCTGAGCCGGTGCCTTGCCTCTTACGCGAGCAACGTCCTCAACGCTCTTAAGAGCTTTCAGGCCTTCCATCGTGGCTTTTACCACGTTCTGAGGATTGTTGGAGCGCAGGCACTTTGTACGGATATCACGGATGCCGGCAGCTTCCATGACCGCACGAACAGGTCCGCCGGCTATAACACCGGTACCGGGC
>JAAYMG010000287.1 GCA_012521525.1 Clostridiales bacterium
AAGGCAATATACATCGGGGTCTTGCCTTCATCGGCCAGCCTGTCAGATTCTTTTTCCAGCTCTCCGAGTGATATGTTCCTGTCGTCCATCAGCTTCCTGTTGCCGATCAATGCGATGATGCCGTCTATGTTTACCTCGATGCCGTGGCCAGGGATCGCCTTGAAACTATTGACCTGCAAGAGCTGAAGGTTCTCCCTTTCGGCATATCTGACGATTGCCTCGCCCAGGGGATGCTCCGACCCTTTTTCTCCGGAAGCCGCGATCTGAAGCAAACGGCTTTTTGCTATGTCCGGTGTTGTGATGATATCTGTTACTTCAGGTTTTCCTTCGGTGATCGTACCTGTCTTATCAAAAACTATGGTGTTTATTTTATGTGTGGTCTCAAGAGCTTCTCCGCTCTTGAACAGAATTCCGTTTTCTGCGCCCTTTCCGGTACCCACCATTATCGCGGTAGGTGTTGCAAGCCCGAGTGCGCATGGGCAGGCGATCACCAGGACTGAAATAAATATGGTCAGGGCAAATACCACTGTCTGCCCGCCTATCAGCCATGCGGCAAAGGCGATGATCGCGATGGCAACGACGATCGGGACGAAATAACCGGATACTATATCAGCCATTTTTGCTATGGGGGCCTTTGATCCCTGTGCATCTTCGACCAGCTTTATGATCTGCGCCAATGCGGTATCGCTGCCGACCTTGGTGGCTTTGAACCTGATCATGCCGTTTTTGTTGATACTTGCAGCATACACCTTGTCACCGGCTTTTTTGTCTACGGGTATGCTTTCGCCGGTAAGCATGGACTCATCGATCGAAGTATGGCCTTCTATGACCTCGCCGTCGACCGGGATCTTCTCACCGGGCCTTACCAGGATTATATCGCCTATTTCAACTTCATCGATAGGCACTTCGATCTCTTTTCCGTCATGTATGACTATGGCGGTTTTCGGCGCAAGTCCCATGAGCTTTTTTATCGCTTCCGAAGTCTTTCCCTTGGAAACTGCTTCAAGAGATTTTCCGAGCAGTATGAGCGTAATGATTACACCTGCCGTTTCAAAATACAGTCCTTCATGTACCGCGTCAGCATGGCCGGTCGCGATTTTATAAGTGGAGTAAAGGCTGTATAGAACGGCGGCAGATGTGCCTATTGCAATCAGTGAATCCATATTGGGACTTCTTTGCAGCAAAGCTTTGAACCCCACGGTGTAAAACCTGTATCCTGCAATGATTATTGGCGTCACCAATATGATCTGAGTTATCGCGTATCTTAACGGATGATGCATGGGATCGAGGAAAGAGGGGACAGGAAGCTTGATCCACGGGATCATCGGAGCCATTGCAAGGTATAGCAGTGGCAGTCCGAAGATGGCGGATGCAATGAACTTCGTCCAGAGCGTCCTTATTTCTTTCTCTTTTCTTATCTTATCCTCGTCGACTGCATTTTTGCTTTCAATGCTCAAAGCCTTATAGCCTGTTTTCTCGATGACCTGCTTGATCGCGGACAACCTGATGATTTCCGGGTCATATTCCACAGTCGCTTTTTCGGTTGCCAGATTTACAGAGGCCTTTACTATCCCAGGGGTCTTGCCGAGGGCCTTTTCGATCCTGCTTGCACAGGCAGCGCATGTCATGCCCCCGATCGGTATTGTAACACTTTTTGCTTCGTTTACGATCCCGTAACCGATTTTCTCTATCGTTTCTTTTATTGCATGCAATGCGGTTTTGCTTTCATCGAACTCGACTGACAGCTTTTCGGTGGCTAAATTGACTGATGCGACGGCCACACCGTCAAGTCTGCCGACTGCCTTTTCGATCCTTTTTGCGCATGCAGCGCATGTCATGCCGCTTATCTTAACCGTTTCTTTGATCATATATATTCAGTACCTTTCTTTACAATGGCATTCATCTCTTCCAGTTTGCAAAAATAGCTTTGGCCTTGGATAAAAACTCTTTTGAAATCGTAATGGTGGTTTCCGTTACAGTTTTATTTTCTTCGGTGATCGGGACAGGGTTGCAACCGCCCCTTGTTACCTCAACATCATCCGTACCAAAACGGTTCCCGCAGTTCTGGCATACAAGGAAGTTCCCTTCCTGGACATAGTATCCTCTGCCTGAACTATAGCAAACCTGGCATGTGTTGAAAGCGGTGCGGACGGTATTGTCCGATGCCCTTACCGCCAGGACTTCCAGCCTGGTGCCGTCGATTTCGACGGTGTAGAACTTTGCTTTTTCCGTTATATCTCCGGTTTGGATCACAAGATCACTGTTTTTTATAATATTACCATCGTCGCCTGAATTACTTGTAATAAGAATGATGGCGATAATTGCAACTGCTAATGCCGAAACTGCTATTGCAAAAATATAACCTGAGCCTGATTTGCGCTTTGAATGTGACATCGCTGATATCATCAACAACGGTTATCTTGCTTCGGATCATACCCATCCAGCAACTGTATGCAAAGGTGCCGCTCTCGGTTGGCGTGAATTCAATGACGTTGTTTCCGACGTCAAGTTTTTTCCGGATATTGAATTTAGGGACTAAAATTTCGTTGTTGCAACCGTTTATGTCATTTTTGCCTGCCTTTATGATCCATTTGACCGGAATACCTTTTTGCACGACGATAGGCTCATAACTTCCGGGCGAAAGCTTCGTCGTGACCGTCTGAAGACTGTCAGAAACCGTTGCTATATTACTGTTCTTAGACCCTGCATTATTACGGACTGAAAAATAGGGGAGAGAGATCCCGGACAAGCTCATTCCGCTACTGAATATCGATACTCCCAATACGATGACCAAAACCGCGCTGACTGTCATCATCTTATGTGTAAATTTCCTGCTCAAAAATGAACTTGCAGCCCCCAAACCGAACATGAGTGGGACCGTGCCTAAGCTGAACAGCAGCATGGAAACTGCGCCTTTTATAGGAGATCCTGTTGAAAGAGCATACAGCTGCATCGCCTGCAGCGGTCCGCATGGCATCAGTCCGTTGAGGAGACCGACAATTAAAGGGCTTTTGCTTCTTTTCTGTTCGTTGATCTTCTTAGCGAATACCCCGGGCATCCTGGGATTAAGCTTTCGCAGCCACGGAAAAACGTCCAGCATATTCAGCCCCATTATGACCATGAATATACCTGCAGCGATTTGGACTATACCCTTCATGGCACCCGAGAAACTGATGACGGATCCGAGTGCGCCGACGATCCCGCCAACGACCGTATAGGAGATTACTCTTCCCAGGTTGTAAAGAAGGCTTGGCATAAGCGTATCGATCTTGTTTGCCGTGATTCCCGCTTTAACACTTTGCGGTACACTCTGTGATATATTGATACCGCCGCACATGGCAACGCAATGCAGGGAAGTAAGCAAACCGATCACAAACAGCATTCCGTAACCGGTACCTTCTTTTGCCTGAGGAAACTTATTGAAAATATTGAGGAAACCGACCCGGGACATGATCATATATAGAGCCAGCAGGATCAGGACAACCCCTATGACCTTGGATATATCAGTTTTTCTGTAAGACTTTGCATCTGACTTTTTACTTGTTGCCGGTGATGCCTTATATTCCAACTGCCCGATCACAGAGATGATTTTTTCTATGCTGATCAGGTTCTCATCATAAGTGATGCTGGCAGTACCGGATGAATAGCTGACCTTGACATTGCTGATGCCTTGCGTCCTTTTCAGCTTTCTCTCGATCCGGTTTTCGCAGTTTGTGCATGTCATACCGTCAATTTTCAATATTATTGACTGCATAGGTGACCTTCCTTGATAAGATGCCTTTGTGCTTAGATTCTAGCATATGAATATGTAGATTTTATGTAGATTACATAATAGCAGTGAGGATGTAGAAGGTAAAGAAGACCCGGTACAACACATTTCTGTATGCACCGGTACTCCTTGTAATTCATATAAGAATAGTATGAATATCTACAGTTAAAGATACCATGGGAGCAATCAAATGTCAATAATTTCGGCTGTTATTTTTCTGAGAAAGATGCTTGACAGCTCGGACTTTCTGTTGTAAAATGTAAAAGCTTGATGACCAAGCCGGAAAAACTGAATATCGCGTGGGGGTATAGCTCAGATGGGAGAGCGCTTGAATGGCATTCAA
>JAAYMG010000288.1 GCA_012521525.1 Clostridiales bacterium
CGTCCAAGGAGAACAACCCGAACGTACCCCTTACGCCGAAGGAGATCGCAGAGGACGTCTACGAATGCTGGCAGGCCGGAGCCGCTATCGCGCACATCCATATCAGGAACGACGAGGGCAAGGCTTCCATGGAGTTCGAAAAGTTCAGGGAGACAGTGGCGCTGATCCGTGAAAAGAAAGACTGCGACATCGTCATCAACCTGACAACGAGCGGTGGCGTAAACCTGCTTGAAGCGGACCGCCTCCGTCCGTTTGCGGAACTGCTCCCGGAGATGGCGTCATATGACTGCGGCACCATGAACTGGCAGCACACCACGATCTTTGAAAACAATCCGGCTTTTCTTGAAAAACTCGGACTGCTCATGCAGGAGAAGAACGTGAAGCCGGAAATCGAGGTCTTTGACCCGGGCATGATTTACAATGCCGCATACTACATCAAAAAGGGCATCCTTAAAACTCCCGCTCACTTCCAGTTCTGTATGGGAGTTCCCGGAGGTATCGCAGCGTCTACGAAGAACCTGCTTTTTATGCTGGAGACCATGAACGAGGTGGCGCCGGATTCCACATGGAGTGCTTTCGGAGTAGGCAAAGGCGCCATGGAGATCCTCTATGCTGCGGTGGCTCTCGGAGGCCACGTCAGGGTAGGAATGGAGGACAATGTATACTATAAGAGGGGACAACTGGCAAAATCCAATGCCGAGTTCGTATTGCGGGCCAAGCGTGTGATAGAGGAATTTACATGCGAAGTCGCAACCCCCGACGATGCACGTGAAATTCTCGGACTAAGAAGATAAAGGAGAACACAGGTATATGAGCAAAGTCACCACCGCAACCGAAGCCGTAAAGGCGGTACGCGACGGCGACACCCTGCTGGTAGGAGGATTTTTGACGGCAGGAAGCCCTGAGACCCTGCTGGAAAAGCTGCTGACCGAAAGCACGGCCAGGGGCCTGACCGTCGTATCCAACGACACCGGCACTGAACATACCAACATGATAAAAATAATGAAGCAGGGCAGAGTGGTAAAAGTCCACGGTTCATACATTGGAGCGAACCCTGTGACCGGACAGATGCTGATCGACGATCCGGACAGCGTAGTCCTCTACCCCCAGGGCACTCTCGCGGAAAAGATCAGGGCGGGAGGAGCAGGAATAGCAGCGTTTTATACCCCTGTCGGAGTAGGGACGGTCGTAGAAAAAGGCAAGGAGAAACGTACCTTTGACGGGAAAGAGTATCTCCTTGAGACAGCGCTCCGCGGCAACGTGGCGTTCATCAAGGCTACGATAGCCGATAAGGCCGGCAACTGCTTTATGCGCGGGTCAACAAAGAATTTCGGGGCGATCATGGCCAGGGCTGCGGATTACGTGGTTGCCGAGGCCGAGAAAATAGTTGAGGTCGGCGAGCTCGATCCCGAGCTTGTGACAGTTCCAGGCATATTCGTTGATGCGGTCGTCCCTTCTGAAGTAAAAGCACCGCTGAAGACTTACGTATAGGAAGGCAGGGGATACTTATGGATGCAAAGAACCGGATAGCAAAACGCGTGGCAAAGGAGCTAAAGGACGGAAATGTGATAAACCTGGGTATCGGCCTGCCTACATTGGTAGCGAACCATGTCCCGGATGGAATAAACGTCGTCCTCCAGGCCGAGCACGGGATTCTCGGTGCAGGCCCGGCCGCAGAACCGGGCAGGGAGGATCCGGACTACATCAACGCGGGAGGATTTCCCATAACCGTCAGGCCCGGCGCTTCCTTTTTTGACAGCGCGACATCCTTTGCTCTTATCAGGGGAGGTCATGTCGACGTTACTATACTGGGTGCCCTTCAGGTAGATGCCGAAGGAAACCTGGCGAACTGGATGGTCCCGGGAAAGCGCGTACCCGGAATGGGCGGCGCCATGGACCTGGTCGTGGGGGCCAAAAAGGTCATCGTCGCAATGGAACATACTGCCAAAGGGAGTCCCCGTATAGTCAAAAAATGTACATACCCGTTGACGGCGGTCAATGTGGTTGATATGATAGTCACAGAAATGGGGGTCATCCATGTCACCGATAAAGGGTTGGTGTTGACGGAAATCGCCCCCGGCCTGACTGCCGATGAAGTGCAGGCGGCTACAGAAGCAGATCTGATCATATCCGAAGACTTGAAAGTCATGGATATCGGCAATTAAAGGGTAATGGTGATTTATATGAAAAAAGTCGTACTGGCAGGTGCATGCCGGACACCGATAGGCAAGTTCGGAGGGACCCTTGCGGGGACTCCCGCCGCGGAGCTTGGAGCGATAGTGATACGGGAGGCGGTAGCCAGGGCCGGTATAAAGCCGGAGGATGTCGACGAAGTGATAATGGGCTGCGTGCTCCAGGCCGGGCTCGGACAGAACGTAGCGCGGCAGGCAGCTGTCAAGGCGGGGATCGGGGTAGAAGTGCCCGCCCTCACGCTCAATAACGTTTGCGGATCCGGTCTTAAGGCGGTGAATATGGCCGCGGCTCTCATACAGGCAGGAGAAGCCGACATAGTCGTTGCCGGCGGCATGGAAAACATGAGCATGGCGCCGTATGCTCTGCCTCAGGCCCGTTTCGGTTACCGCATGAATAACGGGAGCCTGATCGACACGATGGTCAATGACGGGCTTTGGGAAGCGTTCAACGATTACCACATGGGTATCACCGCGGAAAACCTGGCGGAAAAATACGGCATAACACGCGAAATGCAGGACGAGTTTGCGGCGCACAGCCAGCAGAAATGCGAGCATGCCCTGAAGCTCGGCAAATTCGACGAGGAGATCGTTCCTGTCCCCGTCAAGGTCAAAAACGAGACCGTAGAGTTCAGGACCGACGAATACCCGCGGGCAGGCGTGACCGTTGAAAGCATTTCCAAGCTTCGCCCGGCCTTCAAAAAGGACGGGACCGTGACGGCGGCAAATGCGTCCGGCATTAACGACGGCGCCGCGGCGGTCGTGGTGATGAGCGAGGAGAAGGCAAAAGAGCTTGGCATCGAGCCCTTGGCACGGATCGTGGCTACGGCTTCGGCCGGCGTCGAACCCGAAATCATGGGCATCGGGCCTGACGCATCCACCAGGAAGGCTCTTGAAAAAGCAAA
>JAAYMG010000289.1 GCA_012521525.1 Clostridiales bacterium
CCCCCTCTTCTCCTTCGATAGTGCTGTCGAGGCCCAGGCACAGGATCGCAACGTCGGCATGTCTCGCGACCGTAACGGCTTCGGCAAGGCGGTCATCCTTGCATGCAAGCGGCTCTACCCTGTCCCTGAACAGGTGGCATCCTTCGGAGTAATAGACCCGTACTCCGGCCTTGTCGGCATATTCCCTGATGCCTTCGAGAATGGTCGTATATCGTGAAGCCGTGCCATAGTAGTTGCCCTTGAGCATCATGCGGTTGTCGGCGTTCGGGCCTATTACGGCGATCGACTTGAGCTTCCTTATGTCAAGGGGAAGGATCCCGTCGTTTTTCAGCAGCACCATGCATTTTCTGGCCGCTTCCAGTGAGACAGCGTTGTGTTCAGGACAGTCCACAACGTCGTACGGGATGTTGTCATATTCGCAGTCGTCGTCGAACATCCCTAGACGGAACCGGGTTCTGAATAGATGATAGGCGGCTTTGTCGATATCTTCCTCGGTTATCAGACCCTGATCGTATGCCCGCAGCAGGAATACAAACGAGTTGCCGCAGTTTATGTCGCAGCCGTTCTTGAGTGCCAGTGCTACGGACTCCTCGATGGTGTCCGTCACCTTGTGGCGGGTATGGAAATCCCTAATGGCCCAGCAGTCGGATACAACATGGCCGTCAAAACCCCACTTTTCGCGAAGGATGTCAATGAGAAGCGTTTTGCTTCCGCAGCATGGCTCACCGTTGGTGCGGTTGTATGCCCCCATTACCGCTTCGACCTTTGCCTCCCTGACCAGTGCTTCAAAAGCGGGGAGATAGGTTTCGAACATATCCTTTTTTGATGCGATCGCGTTGAACTCATGGCGCAGAGCCTCGGGACCGCTGTGAACGGCGAAATGCTTGGCGCAGGCCGCGGTTTTCAGGTGTTTGCCGTCGCCTTCCTGGAGTCCCCGGACAAAAGCCACCCCAAGGCGGGACGTGAGGTATGGATCCTCTCCGTAAGTCTCATGGCCGCGCCCCCATCTCGGATCCCTGAAAATATTGATGTTCGGCGACCAGAGGGTGATCCCCTTGTAGATGTCCCTGTCTCCGGCGCGTTTGCTTTCGTTGTACTTGGCACGGGCTTCGGTCGAAATTATCCCTGCGATTTTTCTGAGAAACTCGTCATCGAACATCGCCGCCAGGGCGATGGCCTGCGGGAACATCGTGGCTGTGCCTGAACGGGCGACGCCGTGAAGCCCCTCGTTCCACCAGTTGTATGCGGGGATCCCAAGCCGCTCGACCGCCGGGGAATCGAACCTCAGCTGGGAAGCCTTTTCCTCAAGCGTCATTTTTGACACCAGATCGGCAGCCCGTTCTTCCGGTGAGAGCGTTTTGTCCTGATACTTTTCCATTTCCCAAAATCCTTCCTTCATCAATAATATCAGCTGACCGATATATTGAAGACCACCAGTCCGGTTTGAAGTAAAATCCAGCACAGTCAGGCAGGAGAGTTCAACCGCTCTGCAGCTTAGCAGCAATCGCTCCGCCTGTTCATTCATCTGACCTGGAAGTTTCCCGTTAGCACTTCAGCTTTTTCTTATCCGCATATTTTCTCTGAACGTGATTACGAACGTGATTACGGCAAATCAACTGATGAACCATTATTACATGCCGTGTTTTAGAATGAACTTAAATACCTGTGCATTAAAATTATATATGGTGTATATTGCCATAACAATGATTTTTTCTCATCTTAAGTTGATTTACCCGAATATTTTGATCAGATCCTCTCACGGTTCATCTTTTGATCGATCAGTATGTATGAGCGGACTTCATGTGATTGACATGTTTTACTGACAGTGGTATGATTGTCAAAACTTCTTCAATAACCCGGAATCGTGCTTTTTGAGAACTTTCCTCATAAGAAATGATCGATATGGAAATCTGCCCAACCGCATTTTACAGCCCAGGACATTCCAGGGACTATCCGCAGCATGAAAAGGAGCATATGCTATGGACCTGATAAATACACCGATAAAGATCGGATCAAAAACCGTCAGAAACCGGGTAACCTTTGCCCCGACGGTCAAGTTCGGCTGGACCGACGACAGCGGCATCGCCATCGAGCGCTTCGCCAGGCACTACGAAGACCGGGCAAGGGGAGGCGCGGGCCTGATATGCGTCGAAGCCACCTGCATCGACCCTTACGGAAGGCTTGCTCCCTCACAGCTTGGGCTTTGGGACGACTCTCAGATCGAAGGTCACAGGGCAATCGCCGAAGCATGCCACCGTCACGGAGCGGTGGTGATCGTTCAGATCCATCACGGGGGATACAACACCCACCCCGAATGCGGACCCTCAAAAGGGCCCTCGTCCGTAAACTGGAGGGACCGCACGACCGAAGCGCTTACACGTGAAGAAATCACCGATATACGAGACAAGTTCATAAAAGCCGCGGTGCGTGCAAAAAAAGCCGGTTACGACGGTGTTCAGCTCCATGCGTGCCATGCGTACCTGCTCAACCAGTTTGTCAGCCCTACCGTGAATCTCCGCACCGACGAGTATGGCGGTAGCACAACGAACCGCACCCGCCTTTTCTGCGAAATCATCCGCGGCATCCGCGACGCGTGTGGCAATGACTTCATTATTTCCGCGCGTACACCCGGCGCCGAGCCCACCCTTGAGGAGGCCTGGGCCATAGCCGACGCCTATATAGAGGCCGGTGTGGATTATCTCCAGGTGTCGAGCGGCATCGGTCCGGACGAAGTTGCCTATCCTGAGGACCTGACTTATTCCAGGATCGCCTGGCTCGGAGTGCAGATGCACGCACACGTCGGGGGCCGCGTACCCGTTTCGGTGGTAAACGGCATCCTGAAACCGGAACAGGCACGCTTCTTCGTTGAAAACGGGCTTGCTGACACCGTAGATTCCGCGAGGGCGCTTCTCGCAGATCCGAACTGGGCAAGGGCCGTTACCGACGGCTCCGGCTATGTGGAGTGCAGGAACTGCAAAATATGCTTCTGGAGTCCCTTCATGCCGCACAAATGCCCGGCCGTGGCAGAACGAAGCAAAACCGATCCCGATTGCGTAGACATCGGCACATGATTTGAAACATATCTCCATCCAGGTGAGATATATCTTCAATCAGGAACGAAAAGCACATAATCGAAAAGTATACATACATATTGCTCCCTGCGGCCAAACTGCAGTCATAATTTGAGCCGCCTTGAATGCGAACTGCTTACAGAAAAGCGTCCCTATATTCAAGGCGGCTTTTTGCATTGCTTTTTTAACAACTCATGCTTCCGCCGGCACTATAATTATCTGACTTTCATATTTCCCCACCGGTTCTATATCAGTCTATCGCCTTCATAATTGCTTGCACCGGCATCATATCTGACTATATCCTTTATATTTTGCTTACGCCGTCATCTTGCATATATATAGCCATCATGTTTAGTTCCTGCAGGTATATTATCTGTCAATAGTCTTTGTCTTGCTTCTGCCTGCATTACATATGCCTTCGCCAGCTCTATACCTGTCCAGGGCTTCATATTTTCACAGGAATTTCAGTTTTTCTCCAGGTAAACCTTCATCAGCAGCTTCATCAGCTCGTCGGGCTCGTCGACAATGGGATCGGGCTTATCCCGGAACCACATTGCGTTCGGCACGGCATCGGTAAGCGGCTTCCACTCGGGCATAGGTGTCCCGTCAGCGTCGTTGCCGTTGGGGTCGCCTTTCTTTATGAAGTTGGCCCAATAATTGCACATCTGGCGGGCCAGGTCATAATGCTTGCCTACGAACGGGCGCCAGCATTTGGCCAGTGTCTCGAAATAGAACCAGAGGTCGACGGAATGGAAAGTTCCCGGGTTGTCCCATCCGGGGATCTCGGCGTCGAACACGGCGTAATAAATGGGCTGGCCGATGCCGAGCTCATCCTCCCTTCGGCGGAGGGCACGCGCCGCGAGCTCAATACCGCTGAATGCGCTCCTCTTAATGGCTTCCTCAAGATCATCGCCGCAGAGTTCCAGGAACTTTTCCGCGTCACCGCCAAAGATCTCTTCTGCCTTCTCCCTGAACTCCTCCATGCTTTCGGCCCGAAGCCCCATCTTAAACTCTGATTCGGTGCGGGTGATCATCAGCGGCACTTTATAGCGCCTGCCCCTCATGAGGTTCTCGTTGTATGTGCCGACCTGGAATACTCCGTCGTCCAAAGTCCCGAAGAATGCCCTGAACTCGTTGTTTTTGTCGCGTATGTACTCCGCGTCCAGCTTCCTGGCTTCTTCCAGCGTTTTGACTCCCAGAAACTCAAAGAATTTGACGCCAAGCTGCTCTCCCTCCGCAAAGGAACGCGCCAGAAAAGGTCTGCCGGGATACACGCTGGCGGATATCCCGCTCTGGATGATCGCCCTTTGGAACAGCCCCTCATTTTGCGGAGATGTGAGCTGTGCCAAAACGCTCATGCCTCCGGCAGATTGTCCGCCGATCGTGATGTTGTCCGGGTCTCCGCCGAAAGCCGCAATGTTGCGTTTCACCCAGCGTGTCCCGGCCTGCTGGTCCAGATGCCCGAAGTTCGTCGGTGCTTCGGGCTGCTCCTTTGTAAGCTGCGGATGGGCAAGGAACCCGAAGACGTTGAGCCTGTAGTTGACAGTCACCACGACGATCCCGCGGCGTGCCAGGCGCTCGCCGTCGAACTCCATTTCCGCGGTGTTTCCCTCCTGGAGCCCGCCGCCGAAATACCATACAAACACGGGAAGTTTCTCGTCCGGGGACTTTGCGGGCGTCCAGACATTGAGGTAGAGGCAGTCCTCGCTCATCTCTATCTCGGGATCGACATTCCATTCCCTTGTATATATGTTGTTGGGATCGAGTCCCGGGATATGCTGCATGGAAATAGGCGCGAATTTATAGCAATCCCTTATTCCCTCCCATGATGCGGCGGGCTGCGGAGCTCTCCAGCGCAGCTCTCCGACCGGAGGTGCGGCAAACGGGATCCCCTTGAATGCCGTGATCCTGGGATCGGCGGCCGGAAGACCCCTCACAAGGCCGTTCTCTGTTTTTACGACTCGCAGCATATATGCTTCCTCCCTGAATCTTAATATTTGGGGCTCGCATTATTTGAAACGAGCTTAGCCTTTTGGCGTTGTGAAAGCATTCTCAAAAACCGCGATGTTCAATACTGTTTTACCTGGCGAAATCTGAAACCGGGCCTTTGACCATATTTATTGGCAACTTCCATCAGCTCGCGGTCAAAGTTGCACTTTTCAGCGCACTCGATATCAAATACCATCGTGTTCCTGTCTGCCGGCCTGTAC
>JAAYMG010000290.1 GCA_012521525.1 Clostridiales bacterium
GTGACCATCTCGCCGCCAACCGCAGTATATGAAAGTCCCGATTTGAGGTTTATCGCCTGAAGGGCTGCATCCCATTCTACTTCGAACTGCTTTTCTGTGCCGTTCAAAACGTAAGCCAGGTCGCGAAGCTTAAAGTAATTGTTTCCGTTTATGTTATATGCGTCAAAAGCTACAGATTCCCCGTTTACAAGTACTTTTGAAGCAGTGGGCTTGGCCGTGTATGGGATGGATGTCTTAGCAATAACGCCGAACTTATCGTCTTTCATGACGAGCGCAACTCCGTCGGAGAAGTCGGATGCCGCTTGGTAAACGGGATCGATCACCATGTTTCCGCCTGCATCCATGAATCCCCATTTACCGGCTTTCTCGACTCTTACGAGCCCTTCGCTGAAGTTCCACATGTCATCATATTCAAACGGAATAACAGTTTTACCTGTCAGATCCAGTGCGCCCCATTTTCCGTCTATTGCATTGGTGACGTAGCCTTCACGGTAATTGATGCAATAATCGAACTTGAAATCAACTACGACCTTACCGGTGTAGTCGACATATCCCCATTTCCCTTCGTCGTTACATACGCAGATGAGGCCATTGCTTCCGGATACGCTTATATCACTGTAAATAATGGGAACAACTTCACGTCCGTTTCTGTCGATCGCTCCCCATTTATCACCTTTGTTGACAGCTGCAACTCCATCATGGAAGTCCAATGTGTAATCATATATAGGTGCAACGACTTCTTTGCCTTTTGTGTCGATAAAACCATACTTGGCACCGTAATATGCACGCTCCAGATAATACAGACCGCCCAATGCCCATTCACCGTCGACTGCAACAGCCGGCAAGCCTTCGGAATAGCCGTTCAGACTTGCATAGTCATACTTAAACTCAAAAGCGGATTTGCCTGTTTTGTCAATGACATGGAACTCAGGAGAATCCATGCTTCCGGTTGTTACGACCGCAAGACCTTCTTTAAAACTGAACTCTTCACACATTCCGCCGCTATATGTAAGTGGGATGACGACCTTCCCTGTCGTGTCTACAAATCCCACCTTGCCGCCATTGGAAACTGCAGCAAGACCTTCACTGAAATCCCATACTTTGTCATAAAAAATCGGGACGACGACTTTGCCGGTCTTATCGATAAATCCCCAGTTTCCGGTAACATAGCCTGCTTCTTCATCCCAGAAGCCGCCTGTTGAAACAGCGGCATATCCCTCGCTAAAATCTTCAGCATAATCATACTTGTAGTCGATTACAAGCTTTCCGGTTTTATCTATGAAGCCATACTTGCCATCTTTAACTACTGCTGCCAGCCCTTCCGAAAAAGCATAAGCCCTGTCATATGTCGTCAGGTTCTGGATCGTCTGTTGTGCCGCCACTGCAGAAACTACGCATATAGAAAGTACCAATGATAAAGCTAACAGAACACTAAAAAACGTCTCTTCACTTTTACACATCCTTATCAGAATTAAGCTGAGTTTCAAAATTAGATCATTTTCAGATGTCTTTGGCGCAAAATAAAACACCCACCGATTTGAAACCAAAGGGTGTATAGTTGCAATGCAACTGGCTGGCATGGCATGATGCTTTAGCCCCTTTAGCTTTGCGCCGCCACCTTTCGATGGGTTTGCCTTTGATCGTTCCATTACGGATATTGAGTTTTGATTATCTCTCCTTATCTCTCCTTTTTGTATCTCCTCCTTTACAAATAAGTTGAGCAAGCGCGTTAAATATTACCAGATTCAAGCAGAAAAGCCAATGTCAATATCTGGAAGAAGATCCTTATCTCTCTGTAACGATTCATACCAAACAGAGATTATGAATTCTGACATGAAAAAAGCATCAAATACTTTGATTTGATGCTTTTTGCTATTCAACTTTTCCACCAGACCGCCGCTCAACATCATTACGCTGTGATTGTCCAAACCAACGTCCCGTCAACCAGGCTTATTCTTTATGAGGCTTATACTTTTGATGATCATAATATCGACAATGACGCAGATAACAACGTAGACTAGCCAGAGCAACCCGTAGATGGCAAATGGATTCCCAAATAGAAAAGAAGGCACAAGTACACCTATATAGCGACGACCTAAGAGGAAGAGGCGCACCGTCACATTTATGATCATGGAAAAGGGTATGAACGGCAGTGTCCAGACATTCATGACCCAGAATTGCTTCTTCGCCTTCGCCTTAGTTTCACTGTCGCCGACGCTCTGCCCGATAGCGAAGATCACGCATCCGACAGTCATCAGGATCAGTCCCACCGCAGCGGCCAGGGGCCTGCGCTGCTCATACCATATCCATATGGCCGCGATGACCCCAATGATATTCAGAGCCGTGCCAATGATGGAAAAGATCACGGCATCCGGTTTCCGTCTTGTTTCTTGTGGTTGGGGCTCTACACCTTTGAGGAGATAGTCTGTGGTCACTCCAAAAAAGTCGCTGATGAGAATGATTTTATCAATATCCGGCGTGCTCTGCTCACTTTCCCATTTTGATACGGCCTGTCGTGAGACCCCGATCTGGTCCGCAAACTCCTCCTGGGATATTCCCCTCGCTTTTCTCAAGTTTCGAATTCTGTCCGCTATACTCACAAATGACACTCCTTTCCGTGTCATGGTACCAAAAATCGCGGTTGCGGTGCCACCAATCGTGACTGGATTACTGTCAACCGCCGGTTGCGGCATCGAAAACACTCCATCAGCCGGTTTTTGCCTGGCTCATGGAGTATTATTTGGTCCAAGCAAAAGCATTCGAACCTGCCGTCAGATAGTCCAAAACACCCTCGTTACCAGCTGTGCCACACCCTGATGCTATATGCTTTTCCCAAATTCACATGCCATTCAGGAAAACATAAGGACATTATAGCATCAGGATTCTCTGTCAACATGGTTCGGGCTTTCAGCGTGCCGCACCGATGGA
>JAAYMG010000291.1 GCA_012521525.1 Clostridiales bacterium
CCAGCTCCGCCGCGGCGGTAGATATAGAGCCGAACGCAGTCGATGTCGCCATCGAGAATGCCGCAAGGAACAATATCAGCCCGGACAGATTTCACACTTACGTGGGCGATATCCTCACCGATGACAACCTTTTCAATAAACTGACTTCTGACAGGTACCGCATTATCCTGGCAAACATCGTCGCCGATGTCATCCTTCAGCTGCCGCCGCTCGTCCATGCGGCCCTTGAAAGGGACGGAGGTATATTCATAGCTTCGGGCATCATAGAACCACGGCTGCATGAAGTAGAGAAAGGATTGACCGACAGCGGACTGAAGATCGTGGAGATCAGAACGTCGGAAGGATGGGCGGCCCTGGCTGCATCTTTATGATCTATGTGACAGTATATGAGCGGCATCATTATGATCTCTAATAATCCTCTTTGTTGGTTTTGTTATCAATTGCGATAGCAACTTCGACCCGGGTTCTGACAATTGATATTTTCCGAACATTTGTGATGATCCCGGTTGAGCCTGTGAGCAAGGACACAGACATACAGGCAGTAATAAACTAAGCGGAGTATTTGTACTCAAAAACAGGCAAAAATGTCAGCTCCGGGCAAACATGAATAAAATCTGAATATATACTTTATTAACGACATCAATAAAGGGCGTCGGAAATTGTCATAAAAATAACAATTTCCGATGAAAAGGCAATATTTTTTTATATTTTCCAAAATATATATTAACAAAAAACCGCTTTTTGATGTATAATGGAGTTTGGTGGTTAACGGGGCATGGCTGGCATAAAAATGCCGACATGACTGACATGTCTAGCTAACATAGTTGTTTGTTAACATGATAACGTGGTTAACGCCAAACAAATACATAATCAGTAGGTGAATTACATGGCTCTAACCTTCCGTGGTGGGGTACACCCCGATGACAAGAAGGAACTGACGCGAAAGAAAGCTTTCGAAACCATTCCCGCACCAGCCACGGTTGTTATCCCCATGCTGATGCATATCGGCCAACCATGTCAGCCGTTGGTCGCAAAGGGGAACAAAGTCAAGCTTGGTCAGAAGATAGGTGAAAGCACCGCGCCAATATCGGCACCCATCCACTCATCCGTATCAGGCACGGTCGTCGCAGTCGAACCGCGCCTGCATCCAAACGGAAATATGGTAATGTCGGTTGTCATTGAGAACGATTTCAATGACACTTTGGATGAATCCGTCAGACCGCACGGTTCGGTGGAATCGCTCTCTGCCGATGAACTGATCAGGATCATACGCGAAGCAGGGATCGTCGGCCTCGGCGGCGCCGCATTCCCGACGCATGCGAAGATCCAGTCCGGATTGGGCAAAGTCGACACACTTATCATCAACTGTGCGGAATGCGAACCGTACATAACCTCCGGTCACCGCACGATGCTTGAGCGGCCCGAGGAAATAATCGGCGGTATCCGCGTGCTGATGAAGATCTACCGTCTCGACAGCGCGATCATAGCAATCGAGTCCAACAAGCTTGATGCTGTTCGGGTATTGGAAAAGGCTCTGCCGCAAAAGTCTTCTCAGATAAAGATCAAGGTGCTGAAGACCAAATACCCGCAGGGAGCGGAAAAACAGCTCATATACACTGTCACCGGAAGAGAAGTGCCGCCGGGACAGCTGCCCGCGGCGGTGGGCTGTGCCGTCTTCAACCAGGACACCTGCGCGGCGATCCACAACGCCGTGACCACAGGAATGCCGCTTGTAACACGCGGTGTAACGGTGTCGGGATCGGCGATAGCCAACCCTAAAAATATCATTTGCCGGATAGGCACACCCCTTTCTGAGCTTGCCGCAGCGGCCGGCGGTTACAGGGAAGAGCCTTTCAAGCTGATAATGGGCGGCCCCATGATGGGTGTAGCCCTTACCGATGTGGAGATCCCCGTTATAAAGAACACGAACGCATTTCTGGCCTTTTCACAGTATGAGGACGTTTATTCGGAACACCCGACCTGCATCCGCTGCGGTCGGTGCGTCAAAGTGTGCCCGATGAACCTCCTGCCGATTTATATGCATATGTACTATCAGAAAGATATGTTCGACGAGTTGGAAAAGCTGAATGTTTCCGACTGCATTGAGTGCGGCTGCTGTTCCTACACATGCCCCGGCAGGCTGTTCCTTACCCAGACCTTCCGTGTGGCCAAGGCAAGGCTGCGCAAAAGAGCGCTCGAGTCGAAAAAGGAGGCAAACTGATCATGGCTATGGACAAGCAGCTCCAAGTATCCTCTTCCCCGCATATCGATATAGCGGAGGACACAAGGTCCCTGATGTTGGACGTCATCATCGCTCTTACACCTGCATTGCTGCTATCTGTATTCTATTTCGGCTTTCGGGCGCTGATCCTGACCCTGATATCTGTGGCTTCCTGCATAGCATTCGAATTCCTCTATCGCAGGCTCATGAAAAAACACACCACGATCGGCGATCTGTCCGCCGTAGTGACCGGAATCCTTATCGCATTCAACCTGCCGGCATCCGCTCCATACTGGATGGTCGTTGTCGGCGCGTTCTTCGCGATCGTTATCGTCAAGCAGCTTTACGGCGGGCTTGGCAAGAACTTCATGAATCCCGCGCTTGCGGCGAGGGCCTTCCTCCTCTCATGGCCGACCACAATGTCGACCTGGCCGAAGGTGTTCGAGAAGGTCCCCCTCATCGGCCAGACTGCAGATGTTGTAACTGCCGCTACACCGCTTGCCGCATTGAAGTCCGGTACTCTTCCCGACAATACACTGATGGAACTGCTTCTCGGGCAGCACGGCGGGACCCTCGGCGAGACATCCGCCATAGTACTTCTGATCGGCGGTGTCTATCTCGTCCTGCGCAAGGTCATCAGCCCCAGGATCCCCCTGTTCTATATCGGAACGGTTGCCGTCGTTACATTCATTTTCCCGCGCGGCGGTGTAAACAATCTGCAATGGATGCTCTACAACGTTTTGTCCGGAGGTCTTATACTCGGTGCCGTCTTTATGGCGACCGACTATGTCACCTCTCCCGTCACAAAGGGCGGCAGAGCTCTGTTCGGTATCGGCTGCGGCCTGATAACCGTCTTTATCCGGTATTTCGGCTCATATCCGGAGGGTGTTTCATTCTCCATCCTTATAATGAATGCCTGTGCCTGGGTGCTTGACAAGGCGTTCCGTCCGCGCCGCTACGGCGTCTCCTCCAGGGGTAAGAAGGTAGGTGCATGACATGACCAAATCTGCAAAAGGAATCAACAGCTTCATTGCGAAGCTGGGTCTCACCCTGTTCATCATAACGGCAATAACCGCTCTTATGCTGGGCGGAGTATTCGAGCTTACCAAAAACGAAATAGCCGGACAGCAGATGAAGGCGTTGAATAAGGCTTTGAATTCGCTTGTCCCTGACGGCAAGCTTTTGGAGGACAGGACATACACCTCCGAATCGTTCAATGCTTATACGCTCGAGCGCTCTGACGGAAAGCTCGCTTACTGCCTTGAAGTGGCTCCGGACGGATATGGCGGTCCGATCAAGATGATCGTCGGAGTGGAAGTCGCTGATGAAAACGGAAAATTCGTAAAGCGTGTACTGGGAGTCGCCATAACACGTCACACCGAGACTCCCGGACTGGGTTCCAAGGCAACCAACGAAAACTTCTTATCCCAGTTCAAAGAGATTTACCACCTCGCAATAAATGAGAACGGAACGGTCAACACCGAACCGAGCCAAATAAAGATCAACGGCAGCGGCGAAAACACCATTGACGCAATCACGGGAGCCACCGTAACGTCCCGAGCCGTAGCCAAAGGTGTAATGACTGCCCTTGATTCGATCAAAGTAAGCGCCACCGGGGAGGTGTCATTCGAATGAAAGAAACGTTGAAACAGTTCAGGGACGGGCTCTGGGACCAAAACCCGATAATGGTCCTGGTCCTGGGAATGTGCGCCACACTGGCAACCACCACCTCCGTTGTAAATGCTGTCGGTATGGGCCTTTCAACGACCATAGTCCTGATATGCTCGAATGTCGTTATATCATTGCTCAGGAAAGTGATCCCGAGCCAAATACGCATCGCATCATACGTCGTTATCATCGCTGGCTTTGTTACGGCAGTCGATCTGATACTGCAGGCTTATTTCCCCGATATCTCTGAGGCACTCGGTATCTTCATACCGCTCATAGTCGTCAACTGCATCATCCTTGCGCGCGCCGAGGCTTTTGCTTCAAAGAACGGAGTATTCCGCTCGGCGGTCGACGGTCTGACGATGGGCCTCGGCTTCATATTTGCGCTGCTCATGATGTCGACCATTCGTGAGATCCTCGGCAACGGGACGCTGTTCAGCGGGACCCCCTTCGAACTCGACCTCACATTCGGTGGCAAAATCGAGCCCGCTTCTCTGATGATCAGACCCGTCGGCGGTTTTCTGACGCTCGGCTTCCTTTTGGCCGGAAGGCAGAAGATCAATATGCTGAGGGACAGGAAAAACTCTAAAACTGAAGAGTGCGAGGGATCCAAATCATGAGCCTGACGAGTTTATTTGCAATTGCGCTAAGCGCGATCCTGATCGAAAACTACATCCTGGTCCAGTTCCTGGGGATCTGTCCCTTCCTGGGCGTCTCAAAGAAAACGGACACGGCCCTTGGTATGAGCATGGCTGTCATATTTGTCATGACTATAGCTTCCGCTATCACATACCTGGTCAACAAGTATCTGCTGGTCACGCTTAAACTGGAATATATGCAGACCGTTGCATTTATACTGGTAATAGCGGCACTGGTCCAATTCGTGGAAATGTTCCTGCAGAAAGCTGTGCCTGCCCTGTATCAGGCACTTGGGATTTATCTCCCGCTCATCACCACCAACTGTGCAGTCCTGGGCGTTGACCTTCTCAACG
>JAAYMG010000292.1 GCA_012521525.1 Clostridiales bacterium
CCGTGTGTTTCATAATCGTCAAATTAAAAAAGCGGAGAAAACTCCGGCCGCAACTATAGCTGGCTCAGCTAACAGTTGTTCTCAGCCGCCCGATTGTCGGACATACTCCACGGAAGTTACCCGCTCCGCCGATGTTCATTGCACGCAATGAATTATCGGCTTTCACGGCAATCTCCCGCTTCATCGCTTTGCGCCCGCATCACTACCTGCACACAGGCGCTCGATTATCATATCTCAAAATACCTTTCCTGTCAAGATAATTTTTAAAATTTTTTGAATAAATTACATCTCCCGATTTTATTATTCCATGAAAACGATAGAATAAAATGATAATTTCAACTATATTCCATTTTCTTATCGTTCCGCCTTACATGCTTCGATATCTTATTTTTTGCTCCGCCGGCATCAAGCGGTTGTATTGTCTGATCCTGTCTGATATAATTTCCTATGGCATCTGGGAATTACAATAATATATAAAAAAAAGGATGTTCAGCTATGGTTTTCTCCAGCCTCTTCTTTCTTTATATTTTCCTGCCGGCCACACTCATTATATATTATATAGCTCCGGGGCTGAGGCTAAAGAATATAGTGCTCACTATCGCCTCTATTATCTTCTACGCCTGGGGCGAGCCGCTGTGGGTGGTCCTCCTGTTCATCAGCGCATGCGTCGACTACACAAACGGCCGAATAATCGGGAAATACCGCGGAAGATGGCAGGCAAAGGCATCCTTTATCTGTTCGGTCGTGATCAACCTCTCGTTGCTAGGGAGCTTCAAATACGGAAACTTCATCATTGAAAACCTGAACGCGCTGCTGGGCACATCTATCCCCTATACCGGACTCACTTTACCGATCGGCATTTCCTTTTATACATTCCAGACGATGTCTTATTCGATAGATGTTTATAAAGGGGAAGCCAAGGTCCAAAAATCTTTTGCCGACTTCCTTTTATTCGTGTCACTGTTTCCCCAGCTGGTAGCCGGACCGATACTTCGTTACTCGGAAATCGAAGCGCAGCTCAGCAACAGGCAAACCACTCTCAAAGGTTTTGCTTACGGCGTAACAAGGTTCCTGATTGGACTTGGAAAGAAAGTGTTGCTTTCAAACTACTCAAGTGCTGTTGTGTCAAAGCTGTTCGAGCAGTCCGGTGCCCTCTCTGAGTTGACGGTATTGCAGTCATGGTTAGGTATGATCATGTATGCGTTCCATATATATTTCGACTTTTCAGGCTACTCAGACATGGCTATAGGGCTTGGGTATATGTTCGGCTTCACTTATTCCGAAAACTTTGACCATCCATACATGTCCAAATCCATTACGGAGTTCTGGCGGCGCTGGCATATATCTCTCGGCTCCTTTTTCCGCGACTACGTTTATATACCCCTGGGGGGCAACCGCAGATACCAGCTCCGCAACATGCTGATAGTCTGGGCTCTGACCGGTCTGTGGCACGGGGCAAGCTGGAACTTCGTGCTTTGGGGACTTTATTTCTTTGTGTTCCTTGCGCTTGAGAAATATGTATACGGCAGTTTGCTGAAAAAGCTTCCCGGCATAGTAAGCACAGCGACCACTTTCCTTATAGTCTTGTTCGGATGGGTCCTGTTCTACTTTACCGACCTTGCGGACGTGGGCCAAATGTTTGCGAACCTCTTCGGAGCTGGCGGTATACCCTTGATCGATACCGAATCCCGGCTACAGCTAACTAACAACATTTTGCTGCTGGCACTATGTATCATCGGGTCAAGCACGATACCTGCAGAAATCGGAGAGGCTGTATTGCGGAATGCTGAAATGAGGGGGCTGAAGGGTGCGATATCCTTTGCCTCGCTTGCGGTCACCAATACCGCTTTGCTGGCGTTATGCACTGTATCACTGGTAGGTTCAACACATAATCCTTTCATCTATTTCCGCTTCTAAAAGAATACCGCCTTCCGGAGGGATCCAAGATGGAATCTAATAATAGTTTAAATAATGTATATGTCGATAATGAATGTAATAACTCGAAGAATGATTTTGGCAGCGGCAAAAAAAGCAGATACATTATTATAATAACTCTGTTTCTAATACCTTTGATCGTCATTGGCGCAATAAGTGTATTTGATACCGACGCCACGATATCCCTTAGGGAAAACCGGATGCTGAAAAAGAAACCCGTGTTTTCGGTCGAGGAGCTCTTCTTCGGCGATTATACAATGACATTTGAGGAGTACTACACTGACACGTTCCCCTTTAGGGACAGCCTGATGGGTGCAAACACCGAACTGAACCGCCTTTATTACTTTACTCTTCCTTCTTCCGGGGACGGCGTGACCCTTCTTATCCCACAGGACAACGACATAGCGCTGGGCGGAGAAGCTGCACGACCCGACTCCGATACAGGCTTAGATAGTACGGGCCCTTCGGAGAGCGGTGGTACGAACGATCCGGGCGATGACATAACAGGCAAGGAGCCAACTGAAGATCAGACATTGCCTACACCCTCAAACAGCGGTGAGGATTCGGATCCGGAGACGGGGGTTAAACCTGATCCAACTGAAGAACCTGAACCATTGCCCGAACTTGAAGCACCCGATAAAGCCGACTTAAGGACCGGCAGCATAATCATTGTCGGCGACCGCGCAATGGAAATCGCTGTAGCAGTTCCCGAAATCATGGCAAAGTATGCCGAAACATTGAACCTTTATAAAGAAAAGATGCCTGATTCGAGAGTCATCTGCCTTATTACCCCAAACGGCGGAGAGTTTTATTCCCCCGAGGAGTTCCATACCGGAAAACACTCGCAAAAAGACATGATCGAACAGACTTATTCCCTGATGGATGATTCGATCATAAAAGTGGATGCCTACTCCGAGATCCGCAAGCACATAGACGAATACATTTTCTTCCGAACGGACCATCACTGGACACAGCTTGGCGCTTATTATGCTTATGTGGCATTTTGCCAGTCTCTTGATCTGGAACCATATACGCTGGATCAGTTCGAAACGGGCTCTATCGAAGGTTTTGTCGGAAGCATGTATACTTTTACATCCAACTATCCGCAGTCATCCGTATTGAAAGCCAATCCCGACACTTTGCATTTTTATCGTCCCATACGCGAATTTTCGTCAAGGATCTATAAAGATGGCAGGATGGACGAGAGTACGGCATACAATGGCTATGTCATATCAAGCAAAGTCACCAACAAAAACAAGTACCTGGCATTTATCAGCGGCGACACCCCCCTCATGCGGATCAAGACCGATGTGGGCAACGGCAGGAAGATAATCGTGGTAAAAGAGTCTTACGGAAATGCATTCGTACCCTTCCTTGTGAACCACTATGAAGAAATCTACGTTGTAGACCCGCGCAAATACTCAGGAGAAGGCACGCCTGACTTTGATCTGCCCAGGTTTGTAGGTGAACACTCGATCGATGATGTGCTGGTGATCGACTACCCGCTCGTCGTTTCAAGTCAGAGGTATGTTCGTATACTGCGAAATATTGTAAAATAATTGTAAAATTCCAATGCTTGACATACGGGAAAGAGTCATGTAATATGTAATATCCGGCAGTCCTGCGGGAAATTCGTTGAGATCGGGCGGCTTTCACTGCCAAAACAGATGGCCGTTTGATTTATATCCGATTTGAACGGTTGCCATATATTCATGAAAGGAGAAGCGAAAATGGCCGGAAGCGGAACAAAAACCGTGGCAACGAACCGTAAGGCTTTCCACGACTATTATATCACCGAACGCTTTGAGGCCGGCATTGAGCTTTTCGGAACCGAGGTCAAATCGATCCGCCAGGGCGCTGTCAACCTCAAGGATTCATACTGCATAGTCAAAGACGGTGAGCTGTTTGTAAGGGGCATGCATATCAGTCCCTATGAAAAAGGGAACATATTCAACCGCGATCCCATGCGTGTCCGCAAGCTCCTGATGCACAAGCGTGAGATCATGAGACTTGCAGGCCGCGTTCAGCAGGACGGATTCGCACTGGTCCCCCTGTCGGTCTACTTAAAGGGTCCGTATGTCAAAGTGGAGATAGCTCTTGTAAAAGGTAAGAAGCTGTACGACAAACGTGATTCGGAAAGAAACCGTGACGCCGCAAGGGAGATCGACAAAGCCCTGAAAGAACGCAACCGTTAAGGAGATACCGTCCTATGTCAGTTAGGATCAGAAAATCATCAATGATTTTACTGTTGTTTGTCGTATTTCTCATTCTTTCCTCATGCAGATCGGCCTCACCGTCCGTCGGAATGATCGGTGGCGCAGACGGTCCTACTTCCATAATCATAGCACCCGGCACAACAACAGTCCAACCAGAAACTTCCGACAACGGCGAGGAGGAATCCCGGATGAAAAACCCGATAGCTACCATCGAAATGGAAAACGGCGGGAAGATAGTCATTGAACTCTATCCCGACAAAGCGGAAAATACCGTAAACAACTTTATCAATCTTGCTAACAGCGGTTTTTATGACGGCTTGACCTTCCACAGGGTCATACCCGGATTCATGATCCAGGGCGGAGATCCCCTGGGCAATGGGATGGGAGGCCCAGGTTATACTATCGAAGGCGAATTCGCAAATAACGGTCATACCGAAAACGATATCCTGCATGAACGTGGAGTCATCTCCATGGCTCGCAAAGGAAATCCGTATAATCCAAAAGCTGCATATAATACCGCGGGATGCCAATTCTTCATAATGGTTGATGACGCAGAACATCTTGACGGAGATTACGCAGCTTTCGGAAAAGTGATCGAAGGCATGGATGTTGTGGACGAAATCGTATCGGTCGAGACTGACCAATATGACAAACCCCTCGTGCCGCAGCGCATCAAAACGATCACAGTGGAAACATTCGGATTGGAATATCCGGAACCAATTACTATTGCCGAGTAACATCGTTTCTGTTAGAATGTTTATGTCATAAGCAAGAAAAGCATATAATAATATGCACCGCGCACCTTCAGTGCGCATTCCCATGGGGGCGTACCGGCTTCGACGGGGATGCTGAGGCGCGACAAGCGGGTCGTGGTGCCCACCACGTTAATAGGGCAACCTTATAAATTAAGCAACAACGATAATCTTGCTTACGCTGCCTAATTAAAGGCGGCCGTCCACCCCGGAAGGACCACGAGCCGGGCCTGGGCGTGACTTAGTGGTGAACGTGACTGCGCTAAGCTTTGCGCGCAGACATGTATTCATGAAGCTACCGAATCCTTGAGCCTGCCGGCAGGCGCTCGGATGAGGGAATGTAAATTACCGGCTGCACCCGGAGAAAGTCGCGAGGACGTGTTTTCGGACGCGGGTTCGACTCCCGCCGCCTCCACCACAATTTGTCCAAAAAGTCCTCATTTTGAGGACTTTTTGGCGTATAAAGGCATGATTTTGAATGGATTCGTTTTCTATAATAAAGAATTTAGAACTCCTGGAAGCTACATTGCCTCCAGGAGTTTCTTGATTTAGTTAGAGTGCTTTTTTATGATTAAATTACCAGATACAGACTGTCTGCTCAATAATGTGCAAAATCGGCATTATTTATTTAATAAGATATAAATAGTGTCCCAGACAAAACATCGTATTATAAAACATGACTTTTGAATGCAAATAATGTATATTACTGATTAAGGGGGGATGGTATGAACTGGATACAAAGCTTATCGAAAAGCATTCAATACATTGAAGACCATTTGACCGACAGGATAAGCATAGACGAAATTTCAAAACAGGCTTACACATCAGGCTCTCATTTCCAACTGCTTTTTCATCTGGTATTCGGTATGACTGTGGGCGAGTACATCAGGAACCGTAGGTTGACCCTGGCAGCGCTTGATCTGATGAAACCTGGAAGCAAAATAATCGATGTCGCAATGCATTATCAGTACGATACCCAGGAAAGCTTCTCGAAAGCGTTTACGCGGTTTCATGGTTTCCCTCCTTCAAAGGTGCAGCCTGACAAAATCAGGATGTTCCATCCTCTGACAATAAAAGTAACCGTACAGGGAGGTTTTGAAATGTCCCGCTCATTCATTGACGGGTTTTATTGGAGCGATATCAAGAATCAGGAAGACGAGTTGCTCTCTGAATCTGAAAGATATAAAAGGATAGTAAAATGGGCTGTTGAGGCGAGAAATCATAATCCTAACGTTTTTGACGCTTTGACCGAATGGATCCTTGACGATTCCGAATGGACGGACGATAAGCTGGCGGAGAATGAGCAGATCCTGATGCAGGGTGTCCTCGCACGGTTCAGGAGCCAGAACGCGCAGCTCCGGGCGTATTTGAAAGATATTGAGTCATCAGGAGTCGTCAATAAAGCTGTATTCAATGCGTTAGACAGGTTTGATGATGAGTTGTCCGGCAAAACCAACTACCATGATCTTAAGGATGTGATATCAAAGATGTTTGCGGATTTCTCCGCAATGCGTGACCGCAATTTGCGAGAGAAAATCGCGGGAGGTAAAACTGGTCCTTCAGGAGCAGACAGCGTTGAAGTTTTCGGTTACGTCAATGCGCTGAAGGAATGCGACGCAAGAGTGCAATGGACACTTTTCATGCCCGATTTTGCTGAAAAGCAGCAGAAAGACATTAAGGTTGAGAAATTCGAATATGTGAAAATGCCCGCCATGCGGTTCATCGGGAAGGAAACCTGTGAAGGTGACGATCCGTATACAGTCGATGACCATAAGAAACTTTTCAGCGTCCTCGATACCATGACCGATCATAAATCAGGCTTTGACTATGATGTGATATTTCAACACCACTATGGCAGAGGAGTGGATGTTGAACGACCGCACAGGTTCCGGGGACGTTTTATGAGGGCTGATACTCCCGTTCCCGAAGGGTTTGCTTTCTTTGATTTCACACCGCAAAGAGCCAAAAACGGTCTTGTCGCAGGACCGCCATACATTTCACAGTTTGCATATGCTGTTTTTTCGGGTGATGCGGAAGCAATACATAAAAGCGAAGGGTATGATATCGACGCCATGTATGATATCACTCGAAACATAATACTTGGTCAGGATGTGAACATTCCTTATCCGGACAAATACTGGACAGCGGAAGTGTTCCTTGATGGTTATGATAATTACAGCACCGCTTATATGTTTAGTGTCGAGCTGTAGTTTTTTCAATTCCGATCTGTCTGAGGTAACGATGTAAGGAAACCCTTAAATTTGAATAGATTATAAAAACTCTTGGAAGCTTCATTGCCTCCAAGAGTTTTGATTTCTGCCATGTTTGTCGCTCTGGCCGGACGCCGATGCCAAAAGTACGCTCGCGGACTCACTCGCCGTCTCACCGGATGTCGACTTCATCGTTTTTCTGCCAAACGGCTTGAACGGACCATGACTTCGCCCTCGACCAGCGCTAATTATCTTCCGTGCAGAACAATGCAACCTGTTCTTTCCATCCTGCACCAAGGACGATGGTGTGACTTTTCGGCTTGTACTTGACCTTCGTGACACAGTTCATATGTAAAAAAATACATCATCCACTTGACAAAGCCGGGAGAAAGAGATATCATACAAATAGTTAGAAGTGTCTAACTATTGATTGCGTCCGAGGTTGGCGATCGCCGATCTCTTCCTGTTTGCCGATCGGGAGCGCAAAATGCTGAAACGGGTGAATCAAGTGAATTTGAAATCTGCAATAGTAGGCAAGGAATATATAATTCAGCGGATAGAAACTGATGACGAGGAGTTGAAGGCCTTCCTTTTTTCCCTCGGCTGCTACAGCGGCGAGCCGATAACAGTCATCTCCCATCTGAAAGGCGGCTGTGTGGTCTCCATCAAGGACGGCAGATATAACATCGATAATCAGTTGGCAGAAGCGATAATCATCTGAGTACGCGCAATGCAAATCTTGTCCGCTGATTGTTTATACCCATAAGTTAGAATATTCTAACTATGCATGACATGTCATTGACATATTATCTTAAACGGATCCAAGGGATAAGGAGGATATTTCAAACCATGAGAATAGCTTTGGCTGGCAATCCGAACTCGGGCAAAACTACCATGTATAACGCCCTGACAGGCCGTAACGAGAAAGTGGGCAACTGGGCAGGCGTCACTATAGACAAAAAAGAACACCCGATAAGGAAGGCGTTCTATGACGGTCCGGAGCAGCTGATAGCGGTCGACCTCCCCGGTGCATACTCCATGTCGCCATTCACTTCCGAGGAAAGCATTACCAGTACTTATATAAAAAACGAACGTCCGGATGTCATCATAAACATCGTGGATGCCACAAACCTCAGCCGCAGCCTGTTTTTCACGACGCAGCTGCTGGAACTGGGCGTTCCTGTTGTTGTCGCTTTGAATAAGACCGACATCAACGAAAAGAAGGGAACAAAGATCGATGTGTCTCTGCTTTCCGAAAAACTGGGGTGCCCCGTGGTCGAGACAGTCTCCACTTCCGCAAAAGGACTAGAAGATGTGGTCAAAGCTGCAGTCGGGCTTGCCGGGAAGGTACAGACCCCACCTTATCGTCAGGGTGATGTGGATCTGACCGACAAGCAGGCCGTGGAAGCGGCTGATCGCAGGCGTTTTGAATTTGTGAATGCGATCGTAGCCAAAGTTGAGACCCGCAAGGTCCTCTCCAGGGAAAGGAACGTCGGAGATAAGATCGACGCCATACTGACCAACAGGTGGCTTGGCATACCTATCTTTGCAGTGGTCATGTTCCTGGTATTTGACATCTCCCAGTCTTCTCTGGGTCCGTTGCTGGCAGACATTCTGGTTTCATGGATCGAGACGTTCCAGGGTTGGGTCGCAGGTCTGGTTGAAAACGCAAATCCCCTGCTTCAGTCCCTGCTTGTTGACGGTATTATTGGCGGTGTAGGAGCCGTCGTCGGTTTCCTGCCCCTTGTCATGGTTATGTATTTCCTGATCTTTCTTCTCGAAGATTGCGGCTACATGGCGAGAGTTTCCGTCGTCCTTGACCCCATATTCAAGAAAGTCGGGCTTTCCGGAAAGTCTGTCATCCCGTTTATCATCGGCACAGGCTGCGCGATCCCCGGCATCATGGCAAGCCGCACCATCCGCAACGAGCGCGAACGCAGAGCCACCGCGATGCTGACTCCGTTCATGCCCTGCGGTGCCAAGCTCCCGGTCATCGCATTGTTCGCAGGTGTATTCTTCGGGGATGCAAGCTGGGTCGGTACACTCATGTACTTTACCGGCATCATCCTGATCTTCTTCGGTGCCCTGCTCGTCAATAAGATCGCAGGTTATAAAAACCGCAAATCGTATTTTATAATTGAGCTGCCTGATTATAAGATCCCATCTCTGAAACGTGCGTTCATTTCCATGTGCTCCCGCGGCTGGGCATACATCGTAAGGGCAGGTACCATTATCCTTTTGTGCAACACCGTCGTGCAAATCATGCAGTCCTTCGACTGGAACTTCCGGGTGGTAGAGGAAGGGATGGAGAGCACGTCCATCCTGGCATCAATAGCTTCTCCCATCGCATATCTGCTGATCCCACTCGGATTCGGTGTATGGCAAATGGCAGCCGCTTCGGTTTCAGGCTTTATCGCTAAGGAAAACGTAGTCGGTACCATAGCCGTTTCCTATGGCATCACCAACTTTATTGACTCCGAAGAACTTGCACTGATAGGCGGTTCGGGTGAGGTTGCCGCCATTCTTGGTCTTACAAAAGCAGCAGCACTCGCGTGCCTGATGTTCAACCTGTTCACGCCGCCCTGCTTTGCGGCGATAGGTGCAATGAACTCCGAAATCAAGGACAAGAAATGGCTGATCGGCGGCATCTGTCTCCAACTGGCAACCGGTTACAGCGTAGCATATTTCGTATACCAGATCGGCACCCTGATCACGACCGGTGCGTTTGGTTCCGGTTTCCTTCCCGGTCTGGTCACGATAGCCTGCATTGTTTCTGTCATAGTATATCTGATAAAGAGTACAGACAGGAAGCTCAAGGTTGAATATGCCCTGAGCACAAAAAGCTAATCAGCGTCAATCGCCAGGCATTGTAGATCTGCATAATTTCCTCCTACAGACGGGGGACGGTTCTTCTTACCTGTTTCCGGCGAGAGTCGGAACCAGTTATGAAAAGCCGTCCCCCATCTGCTCGTTCGAAGTCAACTCCGGAAAGCCTGAACCTCCGCCATGTCTGCATACTCGAGTGAGCCGGCTTACGGTCGTCAAACAGTGCCTGTGCCCGTACCGGCAAGGTAATTTATAAATTGCTGTGCTGTACGGCCGGATAAGCCGCCGTGACGCATTTCCCACCTGTTTGCTTCGACCAGCAACTCTTCTTCCGGCATTTTGATTTCTGGATGCGATTTGGCAAGCGCCTTTACTATTTCGTGATATTCACTCCTTGACGGCCTGAAGTAGCCGATCATCAGTCCAAACCGGTCCGCCAGTGAGAGTTTTTCCTGCATGGTGTCTGACCGGTGCAAGTCATCATCGGTAATATCCGACCGGTCTCCCCAGGTCTCACGGATTATATGCCTCCTGTTTGAAGTCGCATATATTAGGACATTCTCCGGTCTTGTCTCCAGTCCGCCCTCTATCACTGCTTTCAGGTACTTATAGTCCGTCTCAAATTCCTCGAAGGACAGGTCATCCATAAATATGATAAAGCGATAATTCCTGTTCTTTATCGTGTCTATGATTTTACTGAGATATCGGAAATGATGTTTATAGACCTCTATCATTCGCAGACCCTGATCATAAAACTGATTCAACAGGGCTTTTATGCTTGTTGACTTACCTGTTCCGGCATCACCATATAACAGGACATTGTTTGCCTTGCGACCTGCCAAAAAGGCTTCGGTGTTGCGTACCAGCAGCTGCTTTTGCTGCTCGTATCCGACCAGATCGTTTAATGTCATATTACCGATCGACGTAATTGGTTCCAGAATCCCGTCACTGTTATCAGGGGCCACGCGAAATGCTTTGTTCAGTCCGATGCTTCCAACCCCATATCTTTTATAGAAGTCTGTCACGGCTTCATACACGGCATCATCGGAGTTTGCCTTTTCGATGCTCTCGCTTAGCGACCGGATCTTTTCGCTTACGCTCTTATTGCAGATATACTCATTTTTATCTATTGCCTTGTAGTCAGAGACAGCAGAGAAACAGTCTATTTCAAGTCCGCTCTCGACAGGCCGAAAATCGAAGTCAAACAGCCTTTTGAACACGGCAAGGTCATTCCTCACGAAATAGTTGACTGAGCCATCGACCTTCCCTACTCTCTCTGAAACCAAAGTAAACGGATTTTCGGTCATAGCCAAAATATACGCAAGATAACAGTGCCACAGGTTCCTGTCAAAGCCATATGTCGTCGCAACGTCCAGCAACTGATGGATAACGGAATATATCTCGTTTATAAGGTCATCCTTTGCATAATTTCCGCTTTCAAACTTTCTGAAGATCTCGGAAAGGCGAAGCAATATGCTCTCATTGCGTATATTTTTGTAAACGATGAGCTTGGATACCAGGCGATACATATAAACACTCCCGTAGTTTCGGATTCTGCGATCATATAACAGCAGTTATCTCAATATTTGTGATCATTATTTTAACATCTTGCTTCAACTTTTGCACTTTAAATTATTGTGTTCCCCGTTTCTTTATATTTGGCTATACGAGGTTTGACGCAGCATATCATTGGACCCAAAATGTCAGCAAATTATTGCAATTAATATATAGTTTAAGGGTTCGGCTGATAAGCGCATCTGTGTATATGGTCATAAGTAATGTGGACAATGATGGTTGCGTTATTGTATAATAATGCATATCTTGTACCAATTGGAGGAAATCGTATATATGATTCGTGCAGCGATCGTTGGCTACGGAAATATTGGCAAATCGGTATATGAAGCAATTTCGGCCAGTGAAGACATATCTTTGGAATATATCGTGTCGAGCAAGCAGTTAGACATTGACGTCGCGGTACTCAAAAACATATCGGAGCTTACAGATGTCGATGTCGCAATCCTTTGCTCACCAAGCCGTGCAGTACCCGAAATTGCCGCTTCCTTACTATCAAAAGGGATCAGTACCGTCGACAGTTATGACATACATTCAAACATTGCAGATGTCAGGACAAAGCTGGACAAAGTCGCAAAAGAGAATAACTGTGCCGCTATCATAGCAGCAGGTTGGGATCCGGGTACGGACTCCGTAGTCAGAGCGTTATTGCTGGCAATGGTCCCGAGGGGCATCACATATACGAATTTTGGGCCGGGAATGAGCATGGGACATACCGTTGCGGTCAAAGCCATACCCGGTGTCAGGGATGCCCTGTCCATGACTATTCCGACCGGTTCAGGAGTACACAGGCGCATGGTGTATGTTGAGTTGGATCAGGGAGCCGACTTTGAAAAAGTTTCAGAACTTATCCTCAACGACGACTATTTTGTGCATGACGAAACCAGAGTCATCCGTGTAGACGATATCGATCTTCTGAAGGATGTCGGGCATGGCGTCAATCTAATAAGAAAAGGCGTTTCGGGTACTACGCACAATCAACGGATAGAATTCAGCATGAGCATAAACAACCCTGCTCTGACCGGACAGGTTTTGGTGTCCTCAGCCAGGGCTGTCACAAAGCAAAAACCCGGCTGCTATACGATGATCGAAATACCTCCCATAGATTTCCTATACGGAGATATCGATAAGCTGATTCGTGATCTGGTTTAGAAAAGTTATACTGGAACAGGGGATATCATTATCACATGATGATCCCCTGTTAACATAGGATAAAATTCGAAACTGTTGAATAAATTCCGGTCCGTCCCTCCAAGCTGAAAATGCATCCGGAGGGCGCACTGATCTCAAAAATCGAAGGATTCTTTGGCGTCATGGGTCAAAGAGCTTGAGTTATAACTTTCCAAGCAACTCATTGAACCATTTTTCGGCAAGGGAGATCCTTTCGGAAATATCATCCAATGAAGCTATCTGAGCAAAGTATTCAAGTTTATTGATTTCCTCTTTTGGAATGTGTTGCGATATGTGTATCAGATAATGATCCGCATGTGCAGGAGTGTATATCAACCTCAACATATCAACAAGAGGCTCCAGGACATAACGGTTATAATATGCATAAGCTTCCAGGTAATGTCCTCTGAGAACATATTTCCTGACTCTTGAAAGCTGGCTGTATCGGTATTTGCACTCTTCCAGCCGTTCAGCGCTCCATCCCTCATACTTGGAAGGGTCCGGTTCGACAAATCTCAAAACATTCGCCTTGTCAAACAAAACCTTTACCCTTTCTATCATATCGCTCTTTACGAACTCGCTCTCGCCTGACGGGCGGCTGTGGAGCTGCCAGCAAAAGTCGATCATCAGGTACTCCGAAGAACCTTTCAGATGATAGATCCGCTGGCGGATCTTCGGATGGCTGTGTTTTACCA
>JAAYMG010000293.1 GCA_012521525.1 Clostridiales bacterium
AACCCCGCCGGCAGTATCGAATATAAAGGCGACAAGGCCGAGAGCGAGGATCATCAGCGTTACCGGATGGAGGAACTTCTCATAGTGCATGGTCGATCCGATAGTTATGCCCAGCAGAAGTGTGACCAGGTTTGCAAGCTCGTTCTGCGCGGTCTGGGAAAGACGTTCAAGTACTCCCGATACACGGATAAGGTTACCGAACATCAGCAGGCCGATCAGCGGAACACTTATCGGGGCGACAATACCGGCGATGACCGTGATGACGATCGGGAATGCGATCAAAACTTTCTGGGAGACCTTTTTATCATGATACTGCATGCGTATCATGCGCTCTTTGCGAGTCGTGAGAGCACGGATCACCGGGGGCTGTATTATCGGGACAAGGGACATGTAAGAGTATGCGGCTACTGAAATCGGACCGATAAAATCCTTTGCGAATCTGTTCGCAACGAAGATCGAAGTAGGTCCGTCCGCAGCTCCGATTATACCTATCGCGGAAGCCACCTTCAGATCGATGTTCAGGCCCAGGTTGAAGGTGTTGTCAAGGAATGCTCCCAATGCGATCGCGGCAACGATCGTAAAGAATATCCCGAATTGCGCAGCGGCGCCGAACAGCAGCATACGCGGATTCTTCAGGAGCTCAGAGAAATCGATCATCGCACCCACAGCGATAAATATAAGAACAGGGAAAAGCTCGGTTATGATTCCGGCATTGTTCAGTATCTGGAGAACACCGGGGGTACCTTCATGCTCCCAAACGGCAGAAAGCGGGAGGTTTACAAGGATCGCGCCAAATCCTATCGGAAGAAGAAGCATCGGCTCGTAATCCTTTTTGATTGCAAGGTATATCAACAGGATACCGATGGCGTACATGATCACACGCTGGATGTTCATGTCAAATACGCCTACAAACACTTCACGCAGGTTCTCTAACAAGGTTTTCACTCCTTATAAATTTCTGCGGCAGCCTGTTCCGATTATTTTAGTTATATACGAGACGCTCTGCCGAACTTTGCCGTACGAATAGAAAGCCGGAGGTCACTTCACTAAACTCGGAGGCAGCTGTTTCCACATTCAGAGAATATTATATGTTCAATAGAAAGAAATTACAATACGTTAATACGACCTCGTTTATCGATATAAAATCCATGCATATTTGTGAATATATACTGAAGATCGATGGGGAATAATGAAAAAACTCGAAATTTAATATCGCATAAAAAACATTTAAAATAAATTAACAGATTTTTAATTATTTATAGGATTTTTCTTAACACATGACTATTAGAATAAAAATCGCAAGAAGTGATTTAATTTTCATTTTTCCCTCCTATTTGTTAACAGAGACGGATTTTCCGTCTCTGTGTATTTTTAAATGACTTTATTGAGCCTTTTCGCCTATAAACATTCCCATCAAAAGACAGGGATTTGCTTCGTCCCAGATCTGGGGGAAAGTCTCTATCGGGTGGAAGCCTACGGAAAGATAGAAGTTGCGTGTCCTTTCATAGAATATGTCATCAACTTCGGGACTCAAAGTTTTTACAGTAAGAAATTCGCAGCCCATATCTGAAGCATATTCCCTGCATTTCTCGACAAGTCTGCGGCCGATCCCTTTCCGGTGGTATTCCTTGTAAACTCCCATTACCATCAACTCGGCAGTGCACCCATGGTGGATCTTTACCGAAACAAAGCCTACGGGTCTGCCTTCCGCAACGGCACACCAAAACGGCAGATCACGGACCTGATCGGCATAATCTGTGATAGCCGAAGGTATGCCGAACCAATCCGGTAACGATTCAAGTATATTTCTGCATATTCGCGATTTTTCATCACTGTCGCAGATGACTGCGATTTCAAAAAAGTCATTGACGCAGCGGTTGGGGTCCACTTCCGTGTTATCGCTGTTATTTTCAATGATTTCGACAACCGGGCTTTTTTCGTTGTTTTCGAAATTTATCCTTTTGCCGTCAAACAAATGCTGTTTTGCGAGAAGGTCCCCGGCAAAATTCTTTTCTACATAATCGACCAGCCTTGAAAGGGTGTCATCGGATATCACATGCTCGATCTTGCAAGCCTCCTCTTCGGCGGTCTCCTTGGGAACACCGAGGAGCTGGTTCAGCAGTATCCCGATCATGGTGTGGCACATACGGACCTTTGCGGCAGCCTCTTTGCCTTTTTCTGTGAGCGTGATCCCGCCGTACGGCTGCTGGATGACAAAACCTGATTCTTTCAGCAGTCCGACAGCCTTGTTGACGCTTGCCCTGGAAACATCCAAACGGGTAGCCACGTCGATCGACCTGACCGGCACTTTTTCAAGCGACAATTCGAATATGGCCTCGAGGTAATCCTCGTTTGAAGGGGAAAGTACTCTTGCCAGTCAAATCCCTCCTTTCATCAAATAACCAGCCGGGAAACATTGTAGACTATAAATGATACCAAATATGCCATGACGAGCTGCCACGCCACGGTAAATGCGGTCCACTTAAGGCTGTTCATCTCACGCCTGATCGTAGCCAGTGTCGATACGCACGGGACGTAAAGCAGTGCAAAAGCCATGAATGACAAAGCCGACTGAGGGGTGAAGGCCTGCATTATGACGGGAACCAGGCCGCCTGATTCTGCGGCGGAACTTTCAAGGCCATAGAGGATCCCCATCGTCGATACGACTGCTTCTTTCGCAATCAGCCCGGTAAGGAGTGACACTGACGCCTTCCAATTGCCAAATCCGAGCGGGGCGAATATGGGGGCAATGATCCTTCCGATATGCGCGAATATGCTGTTTTCAGTCTGGACGACAGTAAGGTCGGGACCGAGGTTGGAAAGGAACCAGACAAAGATGCTCATCGTGAAAATAAGAGTCCCGGCCCTCAGTAGGAATTCCTTGACGCGATCCCAAAGCTGCAAGACAGTGCCTTCTAATGTCGGCAGTCTGTATGTCGGCAGCTCCATAACAAAGGGGACAGTTTCCCCGCGAAATACCGTGTGCTTCAATACGATCCCGGAGATGACGGCTACGACTATGCCAAGCGCATATATGCCGAGAGCCACGATCCATCTCTTTTCCTCGAAAAATGCTGAAATGAAGAGCGCATAGATAGGCCAGCGTGCGGCACATGACATGAACGGGGTGAGGATGATCGTCATCCTTCTGTCCCTCTCGTTTTCCAGAGTTCGGGTAGCCATTACCGCAGGAACGGAACAGCCGAATCCCATCAGGAGGGGGATGAAGGATTTGCCTGACAGCCCGAAGCGCCTGAACAGGCGGTCCATGATGAAAGCCGCACGGGCCATATAACCGCTGTCTTCAAGCAGGGACAAAAAGAAGAACAGTATCGCTATTTGAGGCAGGAAAACGAGGACTCCTCCCACACCGGATATGACACCCTTGGTGACCAGGGATATCAGCCATTCCTTTGCATTGACGGAAGTCAGCAGGCTGATAACCGCCTGCGATACTATATCATTTATAAGAATGTCGAGAGCATTTGAGAAGAATGAACCGAGAGGTCCGAAAGTAAGGTAGAAGATAAGCGAAAAGATCAAAAAGAAGATGGGAAGGGCCAGGATGCGATTCGTCACGAAACGGTCGATCCTATCAGACAGGGATTCCCCGCCGGGCTTGACCGGTTTTACGACATGCTTGCGCACCAAAGTATTCGTTATAAATTTATACCTCATATCAGCAAGCATCGTCTCACGGTCCCCGAGCTCTCCTGTCGACTCAAAGCCCCGGGCTATGTCATCTATAGCGCGTTGCTTATCTGCAGGGAGGTCCAGATGCTTGATAATCCTTATGTCGTTTTCAAGGAGCTTTATAGCCGTCCACATCAGAGGCAGGCCACAACGTTTGCATTCCTCGCTTATCAGGTTTTCTATACGGGCAATTGCTATCAGCGCGTCGTCTGAATATATTTTATCGCTCAAGTCGACAGCCTTGTCACAGGAAAGCGCATTCCTGACGAGCGCCTCTATGTTGATATCTTTCCTGGCGCTTATCGGGACGACAGGCACATTGAGTTCTTTGGATATTGCGTCGCAGTCGATCGCCCCTCCTGTCGAGTTTACTTCATCCATCATGTTCACCGCGACGACTACAGGCCTGCCAAGTTCGATCACCGACAGAGTGAGATAAAGATTCCGCTCGATATTTGTGCCGTCGATGATATTTATGATCACATCGGGCTTTTCCTTCAGAATATAGTCCCGGGTTATGACTTCTTCGGGTGAATATGGGGACAGGGAGTAGATCCCCGGCAGATCGGTGATCACCGCCTCGCCAAACTCTTTTTTCAGCAGGCCTTCTTTCTTTTCTACCGTCACTCCTGGCCAGTTTCCGACATATTGGTTGGAGCCTGTCAGTCTGTTGAACAAAGTAGTTTTGCCGGAATTCGGATTTCCTGTAAGTGCAATGGTTTTCATTTGCCTTCCTCCGAGCTGCACGATTGCACAATGATATGACTTGCTTCTTCTTTGCGCAGTGACAGTTCATATCCTCGGATATTTATTTCGATCGGATCGCCAAACGGGGCGACCTTGCGAACATAAACCTTAGCGCCGGGAGTCACGCCCATATCTATCAGACGCCGTTTGATCGGCCCTTTGCTCTTAAGTTCCGTTACGATCCCAAATTGACCGGGTTTCAGATCTTTCAATGTCTTAAGCAGTTTCAAACACTTCACCTCAAGACCGTTCAGCTTTGTGAGCATGCTGCTGCGGAGTATTAAAGTGTGCTGATATCGGTTTGTTAGCTTCATCTAACATTATAAATCCCGTTTTTGGGCTTGTCAATTTATATGCTCGGTTTTGCCAGGATATTAAACGATCGGCGGCAAATATCATGTATGATGATTGAGTCAAATCAATAAAGAAACCCAACGCAAGACAAGTGTCTGTGTTGGGTATTATCTTATGCACTCAGGAAAGTAAATAATGAGCGGGAAAGTGACGGGATAAGATTCGCAGGAAAAAGGAAAGCATAATGCGGCATAAACACATATTTCGACAAAGTTTGACAAAAATAGAAAAAAAGCGACAGAATTCTTGACAAATTTTGCATATCAAATATAATGGTGAGTAAATGTTCACTCACCTTCTAAGGAGTGGAATGCAGTTGAAAGGCTTTCCGTCAAGAAGAGACAGTATTATCTTTGCCGCTATTGAAATCATCAGTGATAATGGCATCCAGGGACTGTCAACGAAAGAAATAGCCAATAAACAGGGCATCTCAGAGTCGATCCTGTATAAGCATTTCAAAAGCCTTGACGATGTCATTGTTGCCATAGTTGAGTACTTTTTAAGATTTGACAGTATGATCGAAAATACTGTTCTTAGGCGCAGGATCACATACAGGGAGAAAATACTGGAGTATATCAGATCATTTGTAGAATTATATGAAAGCTATCCTGCACTCACAGCTATCATTCTGAATTATGAAACGCTCCTGCATCATGTCAATACCAGGCATCTGATCGTCAATGATATCATAGATGCACGTATTGGCTTTATCAGAAAATTGATTGAAGACGGGCAGCAAATTTGCGAGATCGGGAGCTGCTACACTTCAGAAGAGCTGGCAATCATCATAGCCGGAACTATTGAAAGGATCATATTGGATTGGAAGCTTGCCGGTTATTGCTATAGTCTGAAGGATAGAGTCCTTATGATTACAAGCAAAATATTGAACAGTTGCCAGTAAGGTGTAAAGGAAATCAAAAACTGGGTCAACTGATAAATACTGATTAATATTGATTACGTACCCCAAATAGATAAAGAGAGGATATTTTTATGAAATGGTTTCTTAACTTGAAAATAGCGGCTAAACTGATCATCGCTTTTATATTAGTCGCGCTGATTGCCGGAGTTGTGGGGATCATCGGTCTTGTGAATCTGAATAAGATGAGCAAAGCCGATACACTGCTATATGAAGAAAACACCATGGGACTAAATTATGCAGGTTATGCAGCGATTTATTATCAAAGGATAAGGTTCTATGCAGTAAAAATGATAGCCGTAAATGATGAAAGTCAGAAAGAGGAATGCATTGAGAACATCATTGAGTGCTTTTCAAAAGGTGACGGATTCCTGAAATCATATGAAGATGGGATGGATTCGGAAACAGGCAGAGATTTGTATGATTCTTTGGTACAACAATGGGGAAATTACAAGTCTTTGATCAATAAGACTATCAGTTACATAAAATCAGGACAGGAAGAGCAGGCAGAGATCCTGATTTTCGGAGAAATTGCCGCGGCGGGGAATGCCCTCCAGGATACCTTTGAAAAAATGTTTGAATACAATGCGGCTGGCGGCCGGGAAAAAGCTGAGCAAAATGCAAGGCTGTCGGCAGCTTCTGCAATGATAATGATCATCGTCATAGCGGCCGGTGTTGTCGTTGCGGTCTTATTGGGGATCTCCATCTCAAGAACTATAAGCAAGCCGGTGGGGAAGATGGTCGAAGCGGCAGAAAAGCTTGCTTTGGGTGATATAAATGTCGATGTCGAAGCGGATTCGAAAGACGAGATCGGTAAATTATCAGAATCTTTCGGCAAAATGATCGCCAACATCAGGGCACAGGCTATGGCAGCCGAAAAGATGGCAGCCGGTGACCTGACTGTGGAAATTGAAGTGAAATCGCAAAATGACCTGCTTGGCATGAAACTGGCTGAAATCGTTGAAAAGAACAACGAGGTATTGAAGAATATCGCTTTAGCGGCAGAGCAGGTTGCAGCCAGTGCAAAGCAGGTATCCGAATCAAGTTTTGTCCTTTCACAAGGAGCTACGGAACAAGCCAGCTCTATTGAGGAACTGACCGCTTCACTTGAGGAGTTGTCTTCACAGACCAAGCTCAATGCAGAAAATTCCAATACGGCAAATGAGTTAGCCGTGATCGCAAAGACGAACGCCGAAAAGGGAAAAGGACAGATGTCCGAGATGCTCAGGGCAATGAAGGAGATCAATGAATCTTCATCAGGTATCTCAAAGATAATCAATGTAATTGAAGAAATAGCGTTCCAGACGAACATCCTCGCTCTGAATGCCGCGGTAGAAGCGGCAAGAGCCGGTGAAAACGGCAAGGGATTTGCCGTGGTTGCTGAAGAGGTCAGGAATCTTGCGGCAAGATCGGCAAACGCGGCAAAAGAAACTACCGAGCTGATCGAAAATTCAATAAAGAAAGCCGGTGACGGTGCCATAATTGCGCAAAGTACAGCAGATGTGTTCGTTGAAATCGCAGATGTAGTTGAGAAGTTTGCGGATCTCGTAAATGACATCGCTATTGCGTCAAACGAGCAATCGATAGGGATCGAACAGATAAACATGGGAATTTCACAGGTGTCACAGGTGGTGCAGGAGAATTCGCTGACCTCTGAAGAAAGCGCTTCCGCAAGTGAACAGCTTGCAAGCCAGGCTGAGCTCCTGAAAGAAATGGTCGGCAGATTCAAATTAAAGGAGATCGCAAGCTGAAACTTATAAATATTCTTTTTCCAAGTCCGATATTTCATCGGACTTTCCGCATATAGGGACAACGGGGGTGATTCCATGAGGATATTGATCGCCGAGGATGATTACGCCAGCAGGAAGTTTTTATATAAGCTGTTTTCACAATATGGTGAATGTGATATGACAGTTGACGGGATAGAGACGGTTGAGGCTTTTGTCGCTGCTCTTGATTCCGGGGATCCATATGACCTGTTGTGTCTTGACATTATGATGCCTAAGATAGACGGCATAAAAGCACTGGAGACGATCAGGAGTATTGAAAAGAAGCGGAAGATCACAGATTCTGACAGGATCAGGGTCATCATAATAAGTGCACTTGATGAAACAGAAGTAGGATTTGCTGTTCCCGGTTCAGGAAGAGAAATATATATTACAAAACCGGTAAACACCGATATCATCTATGATGCCGTAAAAAAACTGGAGCTGATATGACCGGCAGATAATGTGGAGAATAGAAATGAGAAAATATCAGGAAAATAAGGATATAGCAACACATGGAAATTCGGATGAAAATGAAAGCATAAATATACTTGATCAGATCCCTTCTCTGATTTGGAGGACTGATACGAAGTTACAATGCAATTATGTGAATAAAGCCTGGATCAGATATACTGGAGCTTCTTCCGAGGAAGCCTATGGTTATGGATGGGCTGATTTGATACACCCGGATGATTATGAGAATTATGTAAGCGTGCGTGCCAACGCAATGCTGGAAGGAAAGGCTTTCAAACTTGAAATCCGTTTCAGGAGATATGACGGTGAACACATTCATTGAAGGCAACGGAAAAGGAACTCGATCTTAACTATACCTTTTCATCCGCGATACCCAAAACGGTCGTTGGAGATCCAAACAGGTTGAGACAGGTGTTCAACAACCTGTTAAGTAATGCTGTAAAATTTACAGATAAGGGAGAGATAACGTTTTCCGCTTTATTGATATCAAAAACAGATGAAAAGGTCCAAATCAAATTTTCTGTCAAGGATACCGGAATCGGGATAGCAATTGACGATATTCCAAAACTGTTCAGGAGTTTCAGCCAACTGGACGGATCATATACAAGAAAAAACGGCGGTACCGGTCTTGGCCTTGCCATTTCCAAAAATCTTGTCGAAATGATGGGCGGGCGGTTAAGTGTCGAAAGCATTAAAGATGTGGGCAGCACTTTTTCCTTCATCCTGGATTTTCCGATAGCAAACAGGGAAGAGCGGGAACCCATGCAGCCCGGTAAAGTATATAAAACAAGAAACCCTAAGCATATTTTGCTTGCCGAGGATGATCGTCTCAATCAAAAGGTGATAAGCAAGATGCTCAGGGAAAAAGGGCATCTGGTCGATATTGCGGAAAACGGCAAAGAAGCCGTGGATTTATTCATACATGGCAATTATGATGTGATCCTGATGGACGTTCAAATGCCGGAAATGGATGGCGTAGAAGCCACGAGAATGATTCGGGAACTTGAAGATCCCGATAGTCATATTCCGATAATCGCCGTCACTGCTTATGCACTGCAAGGTGACAGGGAAAGGTTCCTGGCATTGGGCATGGATGGATACATTAAAAAGCCAATACAAATGGAAGAATTATATACTGTCGTTGAATCGGTAAATGCAAATAAAAAGACTGAGATAGAAGTTACTGAGGACGGCAAAATAAAGTTATGCAAAGAGCCTGTAATGGATCACGAGCGGGTAAGGCATAAGCTCCTGGAAATAACGGAATATCTCGGCAAAATCGACAGGGAGATAGCGAGCATCAATTTTGCTGTGATCGAAAAATGCGCGCACCGCATAAAGGACATTGCAAACGAAATAGAGGCTGACGTCATAAAGAACTGCGCGTTTCAAATCGAACTTTCCGCCAGAAGATCGAACATTGAAGATATAATCAAATATTCGGAAAAATTAAACTCAGATTACAAAGTCTTCAAACAGGCATATTTCTCAAAAGACTGAAAGGTCATTCATGTCCGATAAGCATCATTTCTATCGCCGCTTCCTCTTTATACCGTACGTTCAGATGATCTCCGCAACATGCACGCAGGTAAAGCTAAGCGCAAAAATTTTGTTTATTGGTCTTGACAAATTGCGTGCGAATGGTGTATTATACATGAGCATGTTGCGGGATTGTGTAACGGTAGCACGGCAGACTCTGACTCTGTTTGTGAGGGTTCGAATCCTTCTCCCGCAGCCAGAAAAAAGGCTTTGGGTTGCAGCTCAAAGCCTTTTAATTCAGTTGCATATGGCCTGCCGGTATCATATCGCAAAACCTACAAGGAGGAAGTGTTCAAAATGAGTGCTTCAATGGGAAAAGGGGACAGGAACACGGAACGTAAAGTGAAGCCTGCCTCCAAAGAAAGTGGCAAAGCCAAAAAATCCGGAAAATTGAGTGACCGCTTTTACAACATCATAGCGATCGTTATCGCGGTCGTCCTGGTGGTCTCTATCGGCGTGGCCATATTCCAGAATGTGGTCTCATCCGGTAAGTTTTTTGTGGCAGCCACTGTCGGAAATGAAAAAATCTATCCTCATGAGCTTAACTACTACTATATTGGCGCATATATGAACTTTGTCAACAGTTATGGTGACTATTTGTATTTGTTCGGTCTGGATACCAGCATGCCTCTGAAGGCTCAGAAGTACTCAGAGGATAAGACCTGGCACAGGTATTTCCTGGATACCGCGCTGAATTCTTTGCATGAAGTGAAATCACTTTACAGAGAAGCGGTCGCGGCCGGGGAAACCCTGAGCGAAGAGTACAGCAGGCAGATGGAAAGCGACATGGCTTCGTTGGAACAGTCGCTCAGTAAGCAGAATCTGACCCTTGAGAATTATCTGTCGACTTCTTACGGTTCTCGCATGACTGTTGCTGAATATAAGCGCATCATGTCAGAGAGTTACCTTGCCCAGCAATTTGCACAGAAAAAGTATGAAGGCTATGAATACTCAGATGAGGATATAAAGAACTACTACCAGGAAAACAAAAACAGCTTCGATCTTGTCGATTACCGCTCTTTCTTCTTCTCTTCTTCGACTGGAAGCAGCAATCCCACACAGGAAGAGAAAGACAACGCCAGGACTAATGCCAAGTCCCAGGCTGAGATCATGCAGCTGGCTGTAACCGATGAAGAATCTTTCATCAAGCTGAGTCTGCAAAATGCCCCTGAAGATCAGAAAGAGTTGTACGAGGATGATGATTATACTCTCCGTGAGGGTTTGACATATTCGAGCATCACAAATAAGGACATGGCTGACTGGCTGTTCGACGAAAACCGCACAAAGGGCGACACGACCATCATCGAAACCGATACAGGGTATTATGTTGTTTACATGGTGGCCCGTTATCGCAACGACTATAATACGGTCAATGTACGTCACATACTGGTACAATTCGATCTGGATGAAAACGCTACAGAACCCACTGAAGAACAGAAGGAAGCGGCAAAACTTTCGGCCGAAGCAATAATGAAGGAATGGGCATCCGGAGAAAAGACTGAAGAGAGCTTTGCAGCGCTGGCTAAAGAGCGCTCCGATGACCCCGGTTCAAAAGACAACGGCGGACTGTATGAGAATGTCTACAAGGGAATGATGGTGGAACCGTTTGAAAAATGGTGTTTTGATGAAAAACGCCAGCCCGGTGACACAGGACTTGTCGAGACAGCTTACGGTTACCACGTCATGTATTTCTCCTCATATGGCAAACCGTACTGGACCATCCAGGTTGAAAACGAACTGCGCAACAACGATTACAACGAGTTCAGCGAAGGCATAAAGGAAAAATATCCATTGTCTGAGAATTCAATAGGTATGTTGGCAGTCGGACTGCCGAACCAGTAAAGTAATCGAAAAGATGAATAGAATGAGCATCGCTTTTAATGGCGATGCTCATTTTTCAGTATGATAGCACGGGAAGAATTGCGTGTGTCTAAAAGCAGTCAAGGTCCGCAGTAAATCAGCCAGCCCATGGCCAGTTGAATCAGGCCATGGGCTGGACACTATATCAGAAGATTGCAATTGCCTTCTGCTAGAATCTTAGTTCCGGTCATCTTTAGAGCATTTATCGGTGTTGGATCCGTTGGTCTTCTTTTTGACATTTATGACCTCTTTGCCGTTATAGATCGTATCACAAGTTCCGATCGCACCAAAGCCTATCAGGATCCCGTACACGATGTTTTCAAAGATGTTTTTGTCAGGGATCACCCCGAAGCTGATAATGATCCCGATAGGCAGGGCCAACAGGTGAGCGATATTTTTCTTAACCCCGAGCTTTTCGATGGTTTCAATGATAACGAACACTATAGGAATCAAGGCGGCAAACTGTATATCCATATATCTCACCTCTCCGCATTTTATGCGAAAAGGGTCGAACAAGTGCGGAGTGACGGATCACAGATGATTCATTCTGTCAGTCGAAGCAAACGATAGAAAATCAATGTCATCAGTATCCCAAGCAGGGACAGCGCGATGCAAAGGACGAAAGGCAATATTTTAGAAATATCGCTCAACAGTCCCGCTATGTAACCGAAAGGCACGCTTACAAGCATGACCACTGTCTGGAGTATTGCCATTATTGCAGAACGTTGCTCAGGATCGGCATATATCGCAACCAAAGCTTCCCTGATAGTATGCAGAACCGATAATCCAAGAGCTTCAAATAATAATGAGAACGTCAAGAGTATATAACCAAGGACACCGGTACCAGGTATCGAGATCAAAATCAACGATCCGATTATAACGCTTGCAAATCCGCTATAAAGAGGCAACTTTAACTTCGACTGATTTATCCTGGATATCACTGTAAAGAAAAGCAAAATGGAAAGGATGCTTTTCACCATGGGGAAAATGGGCAGAAGCGTATCTGGGACGCCGATACGCCGGGATGTGATGATCTGCCAGAATGTCACACCGATCATTGACATGATTTCGACCAGCACACTTATGATAATGGCAAATATGGTTCCTCGTGATGCAAAAATCTTTCGTACCGCACCTTTGTATCCTGAAAGCAATTCAAGGAACGTCATCGATTTTGTGGCTTCGCGCCTGATCTTTCCAACGGCAGTTTCGGTAGAGAACTTATAAAGCAATATAAGCTTTAGAGTCATGACGATGAAAGCATTTATGTAAAGGATCCTGATTGCAGGTACAAGGGTGAGTTTTGATACAAGGACTGAGGAAATGGGGGCAAAAAGCGCGGAAAGATTGCCGCAAATTATGACCCATGAGTAAATTTGAGTGATTTTGTCCTTTGGTGCGTCTTCGACAAGAAGACAATCCCAGGATACGGTGGTGATTTTCATAGTGCCGTTCAGCAATGCAGCTACGACGAAGAACCAAAATCCCTGACTGGATGCCCATATCAGGCATGGAAGACTCCACGCCAGAAAGTCGAAAATCATGGTGCTCAGCCTTCTGCCAAGCTTGTCCACGATCGCTCCGGACAGATAGGAAAATATCATCTGGGAAAACATGTAGATCGAGCTGATTATGCCGACCTGGACGTCGTTCATTCCGAATGACAGCATATACACAGAGGCATAGGGCAGGCATAGGTTCATGGAAAGACCCCACATCGGCTCGGTAAATACACAGGCCCTGGGGTTTCCGCGGAGCTC